>JACMIS010000811.1 GCA_014381035.1 Armatimonadota bacterium | reverse complement strand
TTCGGTTCCGCGTAGCCTGCCGTGTCAAAAGTACGGATGGAAAGATCGTAACCGTAGTCGAAGATAACTCGCTCCGCAGTGTGACTGGCGGGCAAGATGATCCGCTCGAAATGATTCACGGATAAGTCGGCGATGATATGTTCGCGATGCGTTAATCTTTGGAAAACAGATTCGCGATCAGCTTTCTCGCTTGATCGTAATCATAGGGATTCTCTGCTCGTTCGCGTCCGTCCTGATAACCTACTTCGGCTAATCTGATGCGCGTCCTGCCGCTCTGATGGCGAATGTTCAGCAACCAGTGACAGCCCCGTGAGAGCCTCGGTGCCACTTGCTTGAGTGCGGGGGCACCGGAAGCGGGATACACCTCGAAACGCAGATACCCGTCCGGTTGCGCGACGACTGCGACGTTCGCCTCCGGGCGTTCCGCACCCCAGAAGACCTGCTCCGTTCTTGCCAATCGCCGCATGTGACGGTTATGCCGCGACCGGGCGTAATCCTCCCGGTCGCGGCTCGGGAAGGATACGTCGCTGTAAACCGCGGTCCCGTATCGTCGTGGTCATGGCTTTGTATAACGTTTATCGCCGCTATAACTTAAAGTCGAACGGCGCGTTGGAAACGTCTATCACTTTGAACGTCGCTGCTTTGTCGTTGACCACCGGGGCTTTGAACTTCCAGACGGCGTTCGGTGCCACGGGGGAGGTGTTCGCGATAGCCGTATCAATCTGTTCGCCGTTTTTATCGAGAATGGCTAACCGGATTTGCAAGTAGGGTAGCTCCTCGGTCGTCTTGTTCTTGATGCTGCCGGTGATTTCGAAGCCGGTAGTGGTAGACGCCATCTTGAATGTGGCAGGATCATACGTGATCTTGTCCTTCACCGTGTTCGTGTTGAGCTTCTTCATCTCCTGCTGGAACTCGGGGTCGCTCGCGACCTTCTTCGCGACCTGGGCGGTGAACGCGATACATCCGATCAGAAGCACGGTCGGAATCCCGCAGCCGAGACCGAGTATCCAGGGCCAGGGGCTTTTTTTCGGCGGCGGTGGCGGGGCGTAGTAGCCGGGTTGTTGCGGCGGGAACGATTGATTCGGTGGCAGTGACATGTAACTATTCTCCTGAAACAAATTTTTCGACAGCCAGGAAACGCAAAAAATCTGTCAACCGATGTGGAATAAGGCAATAAACGTGCCTGACACTATGCCGATGATCACAAAGGAGACGTGCATACTCTTGTGTACGGGAAATAAAGTGTTGGCGTTACGGCGGAATCGGACGAAAAAAGAGGAATGGCGTGTCTGGCTGGGAATAAATTCCACAATCAGACACGCCATTCCTCTGAGTAAGGCTCGAACGATTTGACCGGTGCGCCGGGATAGGATTGATGGAAACTGAAGCCGACGATTCCCTGTCCGTAGATAAACCGGTCGCGGGCGAAACCGACGGCGTAGTCTACGTAAATTTCCTGATACGTGGAGCGGTAATTCCCCGGTCCGAAATCGAACCCGACGAAGCCGGGGTTGCGGCTCAAGGTGTTCGCTTTTGTCCGGCGAAGAGAAAAGGTTGCGTATAGGTAACACTCGCGAATCCGATTTTCTTTAATATCGGCTCGGAGGTGGGCAACGCATCCACGCAGATATTGACAATACCCCGACCGGCGGCTTCGCGGATACGGACCGCGACCATTTGAGTGAACAGACCGCGCTTCCTGAATCGCTCTCGTGTCTGACCTCCATACAATCCGGCGAACTTGCTTTCTTCATGAAAGTAGATGCGACCACAACCGGCAGGTTCTGCATCCACATATCCGACATAGATGCTCATACTGTTCGGATGATTTTCTAACAGAAACGCATGTCGCTCGATCTCGTTCGCACAACTCTTCCCGGAAACCTCTTCCCGGATTATTTGGTAGTCCCTTAGACCTTCCCTATCTGTCACACGCCTGATGTCGCTACGACAAACGCCGAGACGATCCAAAGCCTCCTTATTTGCGAAGAAGACCATAAATGCCTCTTTCGCGCCCGCCTCAAATCCCGCTGCCACCAACCGCTCTCCCAGGCATGACGGCTGGTCATGCCCGTACACTTTCCACTCCAACTCGTATCGCGCGTTCCGAGCGAGCTGAATCTGATCTTGTATGATTTGATCGACCTCATCCTCGGAGCAGGAGGAGTAGCCGATCTCGCAGTTTTTTCCGTCTGACGATACGTCCTTGATCACTCCTGTGTCTGAAAATCGAGTCACACCCGGATAAATCACCGTCTGTCGCTCCCGATCCAACAAGGTCAGTACTCGTATTTGTTCTTCTACTTCTATTTTCTATCGTTCCTTTTTCGATTGATTTCCGGCTGGAAACCGGACTCACTGTGCGCCGAATTTGGCTTTGGCTTCGTCCAGCGTAATGGCACCGTCTGCGTTCGTATCGGAAGCCTGAATGCGTTCCCAATTCTTCCCCGCCTCGTCCTGCGTCACTTTGCCGTCGCCGTTACTGTCCAGACGCCGAAAGATTCCCTCGATGAGTGCGACACCTCCGGGGCGGTTCCCGCCGCGCTCGAATGCCGCGCCATCCTCGGTGACGTACTCGACATAGCCGAGCAACATTTCGTCATAGGTCTGCGATCCCCAGCGGACGGTTTTTGTCGGGTCGGGGTTATGGGGGTTCTTCGCAGAGTTGTCGAACCACCCGGTGAACTCGATACGGCTTCCTTTCGGCACCGGGAGCGGCGTCGCACGCCGGTAGGTCAACTGCCAGTTGAAGTCGTAGCGCGGAACGTCTAACAGGGTTTCGCGGTCGCCGTCTGGTGTGACCAGGTCGTAGCGGCAGGCGGTGGCGCGGACGTGCATGTGCGGCAGGAACGACAGTATCTGCACGTCGGCGGGGACCGGCAGTTGCGCCTCCTCCTTATGATTCTGCGCCCCGGGCGGGATATTGAGCCGGACCGACGCGACGCCGATGGATTTGACTTCGTGCTCCGGCGCGTTTTTTGCCCACTGGAAGGCGATCCGGGTCAGGTCATCCTGCGCGGTGCCGTTCGGTGTGTAGTGCATCTGAAAACGCAGGACGGCACCCTTCGGCAGTTTCTTGGCGTAGCCGTCCGGGTAGACGAACGCGGCAGTTCCCGGCACATACGCTCCGAAAAACCCTGTTCTCTCATCGATCCGTTGCGTTTTCCCCGGTTCCTGCACAAAGACCAGTACGTGATGCACCACGCCTTTCGCGCCCGGCAGGACCTCGATGGAGCGTACCCACTTGTCCTCGGTCAGGTTTGTTTCGACCAGGACGTTCTGATACGAGAGCACCCCCTCCGCCTTCACGCGGTACGCCTGCGGGAACGAAAACACGGCATCGGGCTTGCCGGTGGTCCACTCCGGGTCGAACGTGCGCGGCAGGGGGGCGTCTTTCGGATTCCCCAACGGTTTCGGTCCGGCGAGGAATGCCAGCAGATCGCGCTTATCGTCCGCCGCCATCCGCCGGTCATTCGTATATGGTGTGTGTGTCGCCGACTTACCGTCATCGTCTTTCGTCGGCGCGGCGAACCAAGGCGGCATCTGCCCGGCGTCCACGACGGTGCGTATCATCGCGGAGTGCGCGATGACCTGCGCATAATTTTCCAGCGGGAACGGTGCGACCCCGCCAGCCCGGTGGCAATCGCCGCAGTTTGCCTGAACGATGCGCGAGATACGGTTATGATACGTCACGGACGAAACCGGGGCGGGTGTCCGACTCCCGGCGGCGAGCACGCACCCCGGTGCGGTAGTCGCGGAGATCGCCGGAAGATTCCCGGCGGAAACGGCACTCAAGGCATCGGCGAGATAACTCGTGGTGGCAACGTCTTTCGCCCAGGTCGGACCGTATTGATCGCTGACCGCGCCGCGATACACGAGAGTACGGGCGGTATCGAAGACAAAGACTTCCGTCGTGGAGGTCGCTCCCAGCGCAACGATAGCGGTTCCTTTCGTGTCCCGCACGACGGTCGCTTTCCATCCCGCGGTTCTCGCGGTGGCTTTCAGTTCGGCGGGCGTATCGGTCGCGAGCGACGCGAGATACAAAACGCCGAACCCTCGGGCGCGGGCTTCCGCCTCAAGTCGACCGAGTGCGGGTGCCGTCTTTTTTGCTACCGGGCAGGACGAACTGACCAGCGCAATAACCAGTCCCTTCGGTCCGCCGAACTCAGAAAGGTTGCGCGGTTTGCCCGCTAGATCTGTGACGCGGGCGTCGGTGAGCCGCCGCCCGATGCCGGACAGCGCGGGCGGGAGTGCCCGCGGTGCTGTCCGCAATACATCCTCCGCTTCTGCAGTTCCCGCCACCGGCTTTGCGGGTTGTGGCAAGGATGCCGCCGCGGTAACCGCCACCAATCCGAATATGCCGACACTAAGAAGCCATTTCCACTGCGCCATCAAATGCATTCTTTGTTCTCGTTCCTGTTAAATTTCGTGATAATTACGCTGAACAGACGCGTGATACGGTCGCTCGGTTCATTCTAATATGATGTTTCTTTTTCTTTTTTGTTTGTCCTTCGCGGACGGCGCCAACGCATCGTTGGATCGGTTTCACCTGCGGTGCT
>JACMIS010000810.1 GCA_014381035.1 Armatimonadota bacterium | reverse complement strand
TCGACCCGCGCGATTACGATCCGACCGATACCGAAACCCTCACGGCGAAAGTCATGGGGCTACTTACCCCAGGCGACATCGTTTTGCTCCACGAACGCCCGGAGGTGCCCGCCGCCGCTGACGCGTTGCCACGAATTTTGGCATGGTGCCGCGAAAACAGATTATCCCCGGTAGGGCTAATCGCTGTCGCTGATCTTTTTCATCATCCACCAGCTCAAGCAGCCGAGGGTTAGGAACACCACCAGCAAACGGAGCCAGAGGGGCATCCAGCCGGTTACGGCGACCAGGACACTGACCCCGATCAGAATACCGCCGCAATACGCACCGGTGCGTATCAACTCTTCGCGCTCGTCCGCATTCGCCCACAGCGTACTGAACTCGCGTTTCGTGCCTACCGCGACGTCTTGCAACGTATGAACGGTCCCGTGAGCGGCGTCTTGCAACGTGTGAATCGTCGCGCTGGCGGTGGTTGCCGCAACTTCCTTGAAATGCTCTACTTTTTCCGACATGAGAATACCTCCACGAATCCGGCTATGAAATCCGACTACCCAATCAGACCGCCTGTGAGACGATACCGAACAGGCGCATGTTCCATTATCGGTAAAAAAAATCGTTAATCATACGGATAAAATCAGCCCGCATGTTCCCGTCACTTGGGATGGTTGATGTCCCCTGAGAAACAAGCGGATTAGCCCAATTCGAAATGCGTTCCCGACTACATCAATCCTTTGACAGATCGCGTTAAAGTGACAATAGGGCTACTCCCGTTCCGGCGCGATTCGTAGTATTGCATGACGAAATAATTTATGTTATATTACAATTGTAGTATATTTGATAGTAAATTCTATGTCCGTCCGACTTTTTGCACTGGGTACCGTTTTCGAAAAAGACCGCTATGGTTATGAGATCAAAGAGATCGCCACACTCTGGGGGTTGGATCGCTGGGCGAATATTCCCTATAGTTCCATTTACCATGCGCTCGGCAAATTGCAGGCTGACGGGCTTGTCACGGAATCCGCAGTCGAGCAGGTAGGCAACCGCCCCACGCGAACCGTCTATCGGATTACCGAGGCGGGCAAGGCAATACTCCCCGACATGATCCGGGAAACTTGCCGCACCAGCACAGCGGAGAGTCGCTCTTTCGATATGGCTCTCGCTTTCATAGACATTCTGCCGTCTCACGAACGCCTAGTTCTGGTTTCCGAACGGATCGTTCGCCTGGAGGGGCTGTGCGAAAGTATGAGAGAGACAATCGCGGGAGGCAGCCTCGACGCCTTGCACCCCTGGGTACTCCTCGGTGTACGACATAGTCTGATGCGAGTCGAGAGCGAGATCGTCTGGCTACACGAGGTGCAAAGTACTGTAGCCACGTGGCGGCAACATGCCATGAGTCCATTAAGACACAGAACCTCCTGATGATCGTCATCATTCCGTCGGCACACTCAGTATAAAAGAAACTATTGCGCTTCAAGACCTTTTATAGAAACTAACGAAAACAAGTTATGCTCACTCAGCCCCGCCCCCAATTGATTTCTGCTGCGAATACGTTAGCGTGCCGCTTGAGAATTATCCTTCGCTACGCGATAGCATCGCTCCTTTGTCTGGCGATTCTTTCCCGCACGGACGCGCGGGTCGATCCCCAAAAACCGATTGTCATTACGAATGTGACCGTCATTGATGTCAAACTTGGCACGGCACTCCCGAACCAGACCGTTATCGTGTCGGGGAAGCAGATCAAGAGTCTCGGTCCTTCGGACCGGTTGAAGGCACCCTCGGATGCCCTCGTCATTCGCGGGGAGGGTTTGTTTATGATGCCCGGTCTCTTCGATAGTCATGTACATCTCAACAACCCCGAGCGAGAAACGAAAATGCTCGTCGCCAACGGCGTTGTCTTTGTCCGTGATATGGGCGGCGATACAGCGGGACGCATCGCGGAGCGGAAACAGGCAAGGGACGGTAAATTTCTCGGTCTGGAAACGATCTGCGTCGGGACAATCCTTGACGGCAACCCGCCGTATCACCCCTGGTCCAGAAAATGTGCCACCCCGGAAGAAGGACGCTCGGCAGTCCGGGAGATGAGAGCAGCGGGCGTCGACCAGATCAAAGTGTATTCCCTGCTCAAGCCGGAAGTTCACCATGCCATCTGTGACGAAGCGAAGAAACAAAAAATCACCGTAGTCGGACACGTCCCCGACTCGGTGACGCTGGAGCAGGCGATCTCCGCCGGGCAACGAGGGGTGGAACATTTGAGCCGCTTCAATTCTTTGCTTTCGGTTTTTCTTCCCGCCTTCGTTCCGGTTCCTGGTGCATTCGATGGCGGAGTCTGGACCCAGTACCCCGCCGTGGATAAAGAGAAACTCCGGGAACGTCTGCTGACAATGGCAACATCAGGGGCGGTCCAGTGCCCGACACTGGTATTACACGCGGGGCAGGCGCGGATACTGGACGAGACCACCAAATCGTTGTGGAACCAGTATGCCCTCCCCGACGACCGGAGTGGTTGGGATCAAATCCCCCCGCAATACGCCGCTTATGGCGTCTCGCTCGCATCCTCCTTTCCGTATCTCCAACAAGCGGTCGCCGACCTGCAACGATCCGGCGTGTCTCTCCTGATCGGTACGGATCTCGGGAACCCAGGGATTCTGGCGGGGTTCGCCGTTCACACAGAAATGCGGCTCTGGCAAGACGCGGGTTTACAACCGGCAGAGATACTACGCGCCGCCACCCTGACACCGGCTCGATTCTTCGGCGTCGCCTCCCGCCTGGGGACTGTGGAGCGAGGCAAAACGGCATCGCTTCTCTTGACCCGAAAAAATCCGCTCGATGATGTACGAAATGTAGCGCAGATAGAAGCCGTTTTCGCTCGCGGGAATTACTTCGATAAAGCCGCGCTGGATCGCCTCCTGACGGAAGCGCGGGAAGAGATTCGCGCCCGCTCCCCGGACCCCAGCCAAAAAGTCGCCATAGAAATACCCGGTCAGGTCGTTGCGGAAGGCTACTACGATCTGTTCTATGAGAAATATGGAGACGGGCGCGACGCGTTCCGCATCACCAGGGATGGCACCTGTTATCGCCTGATGGTAGTTCGTCGGCAACAGGGATTCGGCAGGTACCCTATCGTCCAAACGAGCGAGTGGAACCTTGACTTTACACCACGAAAGATGACTTCCCGACCCGTGGTTCTGCTACCTACCATCGAACAATACAGCGTGGAGCAGAACCGCTTAAATGGGAAGTCGATACGCGACACCCGAACGATCAACACGACGAGTAACAAATTTTCGCGCGATTCCATGATCCGATCCCCGATTCCCGTGACGGACTATTTTCTGTTTCGACGGTCCCCGATGAAAGTCGGCGAAACCAGGCGCGTCGAAACATTTCTACTGGGCAGGTCCGACTGGAAACCTGACCGGCAGTCGGTGCGTCTCACGCGTTACCCAGACGAGTCGGTAGAAATCGCACCGGGTCAACGACTCTTATGCCAGCACTACCAGATGCGTAGCGGTACCGATCTGATGATAAAAACGGAGACTTGGTTAAACGCGGAAGGACTACCCGTCAAGCAGACCACTGACGAGGGCGGTGCGCAACGTTCGGCGGTGTTATCTTTATCTCGCTCCACGCAAAGCAAGAAGGGGTGACGTATTCAAGTCTCGGGGGATAGGAGGAAAGCGGCGTAGAAATAGCATTGCTACGCCGCTCCGTGAACCCTGGTCAGAGCAACGGCAATCCGACGTTCAAGCCGAGTTGCCCGAGGAGTTGTTGCGCCTTGATACGTTGCGGGATTCCCCAGGTCAGTACGCCCTCGATCACTCCCCCATAAGTGAATGTTTCCTCCGATTCGCATGTGCGATCCACCCACTGTGTTTCCCACGCGTCTTCGGCTTCGACTTTACTCACGAAGGCGGAGAAATCCGCGTGGTAACCGTTGAGCCGCGTTATCATCTCCTCAACCGACTTCCCGCTGAACGCGCGATAGTGCGGGTCACTCGGTTTCCAATCGACCGCGTCGAGCATGGTGAGCACCCACCCGTCGGCTACCATCCGGTCGAGCGTTTCGCGGAGCGTCTTTTCCGGCTCCACGAACGGCATCAGGCTGTGGCGGAACGCGAGCGGCGCGTCCAGTTGCGCGTCGGAAAGCAGTCGCGCCATCTGCAACATGCTTTGTTTCATGCGATAGTCGCTGTCTAATAGTCGTTCGGTCAGGTTCAT
>JACMIS010000809.1 GCA_014381035.1 Armatimonadota bacterium | reverse complement strand
TCGGCGCACCGCTCCCCACACTCGGCACACCGCTCCCCGCACTCGGCACACCACTACCGGGCTTCGACCACGAAGGGCACAAAGTTCAAGAAGGACACCGCGGGTTTCAAGGATAAGAAGCGAAAGTCTCCCTCGGGAGACTTTCGCAACTCGGCGATATAGGAGATCCGACCCGCCATCGAGTGGAGCCACAAACTTCAAAAATTTCTGTCTCCTTCTTGGGCTTTGTGCCCTTCGTGGTCGAAACAAAAACAGCCGTTGTTCGCGGGTATAGTATGCCGAAAGGTTTTTTACTATGAGCGAAACAACAATTGCGGCGGCGTCCGGGACGTTTACCATCGGCGGCGATATGACCGTAAACCGGATGGGCTTCGGCGCGATGCGTATTACCGGCAAAGGCATTTGGGGCGAACCGGCAAACCCGGAAGAAGCCGGGCGCGTTCTTCGCCGCGCCGTCGAGATGGGCATTAACTTCATTGATACGGCGGACTCCTACGGTCCCGAGGTTTCGGAGCGATTGATCGGCGAAACCCTGTCCCCGTATGAACCAGACGTTGTCATTGCGACGAAGGGTGGCTTGACGCGACAGGGACCGGACCAGTGGCTCCCCGTCGGGCGACCCGAATATCTGCGCCAGTGTGTGGAAATGAGTCTGCGACGACTGCGCATCGAGCGGATCGACCTGTACCAACTCCACCGCATTGACACCAAGGTGGCATTGGAAGAGCAGTTAGGTGTTTTGAAGGATATGCAACAGGAAGGCAAGATCCGCCATTTCGGGTTGTCGGAGGTGTCGGTCGAGGAAATCAAGAAGGCGAGTGCGATCATTCCGATTGCGTCCGTGCAGAACCTGTACAACCTCGCCAACCGCAAAGCCGAGGATGTGCTCGACCACTGCGAGCAGAACAATATCGGGTTCATCCCCTGGTTCCCGGTAGACGCCGGTAAACTCGCCCGCCCCGGTGGACCTTTGGACGAAGCCTCGAAGCATCATAATAACGCTTCCGTCGCGCAACTCGCCCTCGCCTGGCTGTTGAAACGCTCCCCGGTGATGCTACCGATTCCGGGTACCTCCTCGGTCGCACACCTCGAAGAAAACACTCGCGCATCGGAAATCGAGTTGACGGAAGACGAGTTCGATTCTCTGACAAAATTAGCCGCTTAAAAAATCAAAAAATAAATTTTGAAAAAGGAGGCGGTTACCCTAAAGATGTTGAATAGCATAGGGTGATTTCTTAATCGTTTACGTATGGGATACGTGAAACCTCCGGCAACCTTGCCGGGGGTTTCTTTTTTTAAGTGCAATGTCGTATCGGATCGTGGCGTTTTCGCATCCATCAAACCGTCACAGCGCACCGAATGCTAGCGTTACTCTGGTCGGGGATCGCAACGGCTTCTCCGACTTTATGGAAAAATTATGAAAACACAACGCAACGTTACCGGCAAATTCGTCATCGCCGCTTTAACTTTCTCGATTCTGGGAGCGACTATCCCTGCGTTTGCCGCGCAAGAGGCGAAGCCTGCTATCACAGCCGCAACGCTACCGACCATCCATGTTTCCGGCACCGGCGAAGTCACGGTAACACCGGACATAGCCCGAATCACGGTCGGTGTGCAGACACGCGGCAAGGATTCCGCACAAGCCGCGAGCGAAAACGCACAGAAAACGGACGCCGTCCTCAAAGCGGTCAAAGCGTTGGGCGTCGCGGAAAAAGATATTCAAACCACCGACTATAGTATCTTCCCGCAGTTCGACTACGCGAAGCAACCGGTGGTGCTAACGGATTATCAGGTGAGTAACTCGGTGCGTATCACGGTACGGAAAATGGGCGACGCCGGAAAAATACTCGATGCCGCTTTGAAAGCCGGGGCGAATATCGCGGGCGGGATCTCGTTTGAGTTGTCCGACCCGCAAAAGGCGCGGGACGAAGCCCTCGCGAAAGCGGTCGCGGACGCCACCCGCAAAGCGACACTGATGTGGAAAGTGATACCCATTAACGACGAGATACGCAAGATACGCCCGCTTCGCCTGATGGAATTGACCGAAGGGAACGCGGACGGCAACCCTCCACCGATGCCGATGGCACGCATGGCGATGACGGATGGTGCGGTCGCGAATACGCCCGTACAGGCGGGCGAGATGAAAATCACCGCCACCATATCGGCACGATTCGTCTACGGGATTGGAGACTGACCCGCAAGTCCAGGGCACCTTCATGGTATCCCCGGACTCGTGTCAATCTACGGTCACGGTCAAGCCCGGTGACGGTTTCGGGTGCAGGATCCGCGCCGCTCCGGCGTCGGTGAGGGCTTGCGCGGTGCGCTCCGGTTCATGCGTGAGGACGAGGACGGTGCCGCCGTGTCCTGCGCCCGCTAATTTCGCCCCTATCGCGCCATTTGTCATCGCGACTTCCGCGAGGCGGTCACACGCCTCGCCAGACGCGCCGAAGCCTTGCTGGATGTGGAGGTTTTCGTTCATCGCATCAGCGACCGCTTGCCAGTCGCCACGCCAGAGAGACGCTTTCGTTGAACGTGCCAACCCCGCGAGACGCGCATAGGCATCGATCACCACCGTATCGCCGTCCATCCATCGCTGCCGTACCGGCTTGTGCGCGGTCCCGGAGTGATGCTTGACACCGGTGTTGGCGAGCAGAAACGGAAGCGGTGCGGCGATAATATCCGCTAAGGGTTCCACAGTCGCATACGGTTGCGCGTCCGGCGCGAGGTGCGACCCTTTGCCGCGAAAATCCATGAAGTTCAGCCCGCCAAACACGGTCATGTACTGATCCTGGAAGCCGCAGATCACGCCCATTTGCTCGTATTCGATCCGACGGATCGCTTCGGCGACCTCATGTGGTGCTTCTCTTCTCCCCAGAAACGCGGAAACGGCACCGTAGATCGCGGCGACAAGTGCGGTCGATCCGGCAAGCCCGGCTTGCATCGGAATATCGGTCTCGGTGCGCAAATGGAAACGGTGCGTATCCGGCGAGATATTCATGCCGCGCAGCACGGCGCGGGAAAGATCGAAGATGTCCCCGCCCGCGGTGAGATCTTCTTTAGTACGGATCGTAGTGTCTTCATAACCGGCGGATAAGGCAAGCACTTCGGCGTCCGACAGTTCGCACACGGCGCGTTCCGCCGTGGTGCAGGAGAGTACGGAACCGCCGTACATATCGGTCGGGTTTCCAATAACGCCGGTGCGTCCCGGCGCGGTTGCGCGAATAGTCATAGGTTTTAATTCGCCTCGCCCGGTTCGCGTTCCTGCACTTTGTGTTATTTGGTTCACTTTTCTGTCGTGTCCGGGCGAGACCAGGTCGGCGAAACGTGTATCGCCTGATTCTCCCGGATCGTGCCACCTGCGGTGCCGCGGCTTTCTTGACACTCGCGCTGTGGCATGGTAAAACACTCCTGCGTTCGACGTTTCCAGCGTTGTTCTTTCGTAAGAAAGGGCGCAATAGGCATCCATAGCTCAGTGGATAGAGCATTTGGTTGCGGTCCAAAAGGTCGGGGGTTCGAGTCTCTCTGGATGCATCGAGAAAATCACCGGATAAGCATTTTGCCTATCCGGTGATTTTTTATTCGAAGTTCCTGCGATCTAATACTTTGGCACGTTCGGGTCTACCGTGTCCGACCAGCCGAGAACGCCACCTTTTAGATTCGCCAGATTGGTGAAACCTTTCGCTTGCAACACGCCTAATGCTTGCGCGGATCGTGCCCCGCTACGGCACTGCAGAATGATTTCGGTGTCGTCGGGTAACTCTTCGGCGCGGCGGTCTATCTCGCCGAGCGGGATCAGCACCGAGCCGGGGATTTTCGCGATCTCATACTCATACGGCTCCCGAACATCCACCAACATAAACTTCTCACCGGCATCCATTTTTGCTTTGAGTTCTACCGGGGTAATTTCACGCATACTAACTGTCCTTTCGAGGGGCGCGATGTCGCACATCGCGCCGCAAAACTGCTCGTAGTCTATCAGTTCGGTGAGCGTTCGCGTATCGCCGCACGCGACACAGGCGCGGCTTCGGCGGATTTTCCATGAACGCGACGACAGCGAGAGCGCGTCGAACGTCAGCAGTTTTCCGGTAAGCGGTTCGCCGATGCCAAGAAGATGCTTCAATGCTTCGGTCGCCATCAGGGTGCCGATCACGCCGACGACCGCGCCGAGCACCCCGGCTTCCGCACAGTTCGGGACTTCGCCGGGCGCGGGCGGCACGGGGAACAAACAGCGGTAGCATGGTCCTCCCTGCTTTGTGTCGAACACGGTGACCTGCCCCTCGAAACGGTTCACCGCGCCATGGACGACGGGGACGCCGGTCAAAACGCTCGCATCGGAAACAAGGTAGCGGGTCGGGAAGTTATCGGAACCGTCCAGCACTAAATCGTAGGCACGAAACAGATCGAGCGCGTTTTCCGAGGAAAGCGGTTCGGGATACGTTTCGATAGCGATATCGGGGTTCAACTCTGCCAACCGGGACCGCGCCGCGACGGTTTTCGACGTGCCGACTTCGCCGGTCGTATAAAGTACCTGTCGCTGTAGGTTGGAGAGCGAGACCACGTCGCCGTCCACGACCCCGATACGTCCGACTCCTGCAGCCGCGAGATACAGTAGCGCAGGCGAACCTAACCCGCCCGCTCCGACACAAAGCACGGACGCGTTCCGCAACCGCTCCTGCCCGGTGACACCGACTTCGGCGAGCGTCAGATGGCGGGCGTAGCGGGCGACTTCGGTGGAGGTTAGCGGCATGGGATTATCATACCCTCGCTGCTTCGGGGATGTTCCATAGCCATGTTATTTGACACCTTATAAACCCGGCGATACACTGAAAACAGACATTGTGAACTTGTTCACAAACTGAATCCATAACGGGAACCGTTAGAAAGAACGCTTATGATTAGCCGACGCCAGATCGCGCTTGCCGCACCGAAACCCGAGGACGCTCCCTTCTTGCCGACCGCGAACGCGACGCGGCGCGGACCCGAATCCGACATCAGCGACATCGCCGATAAGGTTTTCGCCGGGGACCGGCTGTCTGCCGAGGACGGTTTGCGGCTGTTTCAGCACCCGAATCTGAACGACCTCGCGATGCTTGCCGATCACGTGCGGCGCGAGAAGACCGATCCCGACCGCGTGACGTATGTGATCGGGCGCAATGTCAACTATACCAATGTCTGCTGGGTACGTTGCTCATTCTGCAATTTTTACCGGACGCCGGGGCAGGAGGGCGGCTACACGCTCGATCAGGACACGATTTTCCAGAAGATCGAGGAGTTGGTACAGGTCGGCGGCGTGGAACTGCTGATGCAAGGCGGTTTGAACCCCAAACTCAAGATCGAGTATTACGAGGAGTTGCTGTCGTCGATCCGCGAGCGGTTTCCGACCGTGTTACTGCACGCGTTCTCGCCCGCCGAGTTGATTTA
>JACMIS010000808.1 GCA_014381035.1 Armatimonadota bacterium | reverse complement strand
GCGCCGGACGGTCCGTATTCCCCGACCGGGTCGCGCTACTGGAACGGCGGCGGCAACGGCGCGATCTACGAATGGGAAGCCCTGGAAGTGCGCTGGGTGATGACGTTCGGCGACACGACGCCCGGTGACGCCGACAAAGCGGAAGACGAGTAGTGCGGCGGAATCAGTCGGTCGGCTTCGCTTTGCCGGCGACTAAATCTGCCATCGGTCCGGCGTTGGGAGTGGCGCGTTGTCGCAAGCCATCTACTACGCCTGACTGATTCGCCGGTGGCTGGTTCTGACTCACCTTCCACTTCCCGACGATCCGGGTGATGGTCAGTTCGATCCCGACGATGGCGCGCATGAGTTTCCCGACGTATTCTTGCGGCGCGTCGGATACCGCCCACGGCTCTGCGAATGACTGCTCATTGTGTGCCGTCAAGCCTTCCAGGTGAGCCAGTATCCACGTCGGGTCTTCGATGAACCGAATTGTCGCGTGGGCGTGGACCACCGCATAGTTCCACGTCGGTACGACTTTGCCGTGTTCCTGTTTCGTCGCGTACCAGGACGGGGTGATGTAGGCGTCGGGTCCCTGAAAAATGGCTAACACCTCGCCATCGGGTTTGCCATCCGTGTAAAGAGGGTTTGCCCATGCGACATGCCCTATTAGACTTCCGAAGGGTGCCGGGTCCGGGGAAAGGTGGAGTGGGATGTGATTCGCCACTAAGCCGGTCGCGGACTGCGTGACCAGAGTCGCCAGCGGATACTCCTGGATCATCTGGTGCAAAACTTCGATGCGCGTTTCCTCAAAATGTTTGGGTATATACATGGCTTTACTCCAAATCAGGACCGACACCTGTGGGGTTATATTACCGCGTCCCCAATATGTATCGCGTGAAAGATTGAATCGCTAAATGGCCTTCCGTTTGTGCTGAACTGCCGGTAGTGATTTGCCATGCAACGAACCTTTATCCGCCCGTTCACTGACGAAGAACGCCGGACCATCGCGGAAGAGTTGACGCTTTTACAGGCGCAGTCCGAGCAAGATGCCCGAATAATGTTCAAATACCGGCGAACAATCGGCGCAATATTCGGGGTGTTCGTTGGAGTCTTTGTTCTTCTGTTTTGGGAACTAACCGAGACGCTACTGCCGATAGCGTGTGTTTATGTGTTGCTCGGCTTCGCCGCCGCAGGAACGCTGCTGCACCCGTTGTTTCAAAAATGGCAGACAACACATGACTACCCGGCGCGAATCGGATGCTTGCGACGGATACGGGATCGGGGACAGCGGCGGGTGATGCAAGTCGAAGCTATAGCTGTCGCCGCCCTGCGATACGCCGATGCGGAAGAATCCTACGACTATGAGGCGTTTTTCTGTGACTTAGGAGACGGTAAAGTTTTATGCCTCTGCGATGATGCGGTGGTTGAAGCGGTAGCGGACGAAGTGTTCCCCTGCCTACGCTTCGAACGACTTGGTTACCCCAATCAGGAAGCATTCGACACTCTGGTCACCCGAAGCGAAGTGATTGAACCGCTTTACGAGTATGACTGGGCAGAACTGGGAAATGCTTACATTCCGGTTGACGGCGAAATCCTGACCGGTATTTCTCTGGCGACGCTGCCGGGCGATTTACGGCGGTTGAGCAACGGGCAATGAATCGCTCCGCTCTTAACTCACAGTGCCATCTCCGCCGCGCCGCAAGACCGCGCCCGAACGTACCCCGGTAAGTATGCCATCTCGGACCGCGAGTGCACCGCCGACGAAAACGAGTTCGACGCCGTCTGCGTATGCGTGCGGCGTGTCGAACGTCGCCACATCGCCCACTGTTTCGGGGTCAAATACCGCCACATCGGCGACACATCCCGCCATGAGTGTGCCGCGCCCGGTCAGACCGATACGTTGTGCCGGGAGCGAAGTCATCCGGCAGATCGCCTGCGCCCACGTGAGGACGCCTTGCTCCCGGACATACCGACCGAAAATGCGGGCGAACGTTCCGTAGGTGCGCGGGTGCGGACGGTCCGACGTTCCTGGTGAGGTGGGCGACGTGGCAACCCCGTCGGAGCCGATCATGACGCGGTCGTCGCTCAAAACGCGGGCAACGTCGGCTTCCGAGAGCGCGAAGTGCGCCGCCGAAACCCAGCCCTCGCCCTCCCCCAGAGTATCGAGAATCACGTCGCGCACGTCTTTGTTTTCGTCGGCGGCGATGTCGGAGAGCATGCGTCCCTGATACTCGCGATGCCCGGGGCAGTTCGAGATTTGCACCAGCGCGAAATCCACACCGATATACTGCATCGCCTCCCGTGTTTTGGCGCGAAACGTCGGGTCAGCTAATTTTGCGGCTTGCGCCTCCGGCGACCCGGCGACCGCCCACGGGGGAAGGGCGATGGTCGCCAGACTGGTCTGGTATGCTGTGTAGGGATACTGATCGAGGAGAACATCTACGCCGCGTGCCTGCGCGGCGTCCACCATCGCCAGTGTACGCGTCACCTTGCCCCAGTTCGCCCGGCGTTCGGCTTTGTGGTGCGATAATTGGAGCGGCAGTCCCGCGCCTTCCGCGACCGCGAGTGCTTCCGCGACCGCCTCTTCCAGATGGTCGCCCTCGTCGCGCAGGTGTGTCGCGTAAAATCCTCCGGCTCGTTTCGCGACTTTTGCCATCGCGGTCAGTTCCGCGACATCGGCATACATACCCGGCACATACTCCAACCCGGACGACAGCCCGACCGCACCATCCCGGAATGCGGTTTCCAGTTCGCGCTCCATGTCGGCGAGTTCGCGTGCGTCTGGCAATCGGTCGGCGAGTCCCATGACGCGTTTCCGAATCGTGCCGTGCCCCGCGAGCGTCGCGATGTTCGCGCCGATGCCGGTATCCGCGACCCGCGCCAGAAACCCGTCCAGGTGCGTCCAATCCAGTGAAATACCCGCCCGCAAAAGCCCGCGTTGCTCGAGCGTGAACTGCTCCCCGATCTGCGCCAGTCCCAGCGCGATACCGCAGTTGCCGACAATCTCGGTGGTCACGCCCTGCGCCACGGACGATTCCATCCCCGGCGACGAGAGAAGGGTGAAATCGGAGTGTGTATGAATGTCAATGAAGCCCGGCGCGACGAACTTCCCGCGCACGTCGAAGATCTCCCCCGCCTCGGAGCGGGACAAATCACCAATCGCCGCGACGTTGCCCGCGACAATCCCGACATCGGCGACAACGCCGTCCGCGCCCGATCCGTCAAACACGGTGCCGCCGCGAAGAATGGAATCGAAACGGGTCGGGAGAAGGGAATCGCTGGAGGGAAGGTCGGATCGCATAGCGAATTATACCTCGCGCCCCCGAAAACGTTCCCTCTAAGTGGCTTCGTCGCCTTCCAATGAAAACGGACGCGCCGCGCTGTGCCGCACGGCGAGGATGACAAGCGTGTCTGCCCGCCCGACGCCTGCCCGATCTTCGAGTGCGTAGAAGATGTACCAAAGCCCGGTACTACTACGCCGCCCGCGTTCTCGCTACGGATACGTCCATACGGTATACCGGTTGCGCGAACCGCAACGAAGCCCTTTCGTTCGTCCGGTCGAAAGCCTTGCCGTTCTCGGCGATCTCGTCCGCGATTCGCTGGCATGTTTCTCGCAGGACGCGACCGACTTCCGCCGTGAAACGCTCGGCGTAATCGGTACCGAACGTCTGTGAAAGGTAGGTGATTGCTCCATCTATCTCGTACTCGCCGTCATCCTGAATATCAAGAAACAGTGGAGTAACAGAATCCGAACTCACAGCGGGTTATCGCCTTTAGAAAAGCCGTGTTTCTCACGCAAGCGAGCAAACACGACCTCGGCAGGCGTGGTTCGCCCCGCCTTCATGTTCTCTAAGCCGCGACCGATGGCGGCGTAATCTTCCTCGGTCAGTTCCGGTTCCTCGTCTTCCCAGTGGTCATTTAGCACCACTTTACTGACGCGGCGGGACCGCTCCTCCGGCGAAAGGGCAAGCGCGGCGCGGTATGCCGTTTCCGGCAGATCAATCGTTAACGTCGGCATAACAATCTTCTCCTCGCCCCATTATACCCGCTGGCTCCCCCCACCCCTAACCCCCTCCGCTATCGGAATGAGAGAGGGGGAATCCGGAAGCGGGAGGGAGTCGACCTAATTCATCCGAACCGGCACGCCGCCCTGCGCTCCCGAACGCCACGCGGCTTCCGTCAACTCAATCGTCCGCAGACCGTTGATCGGCGGCGCGGCGGGGGCGGACTGCTCGCCGCGGATCGTGCGAATCCAGTCCTCGTCAATGTTGTGTGATGGGGGCAGGTTCGCGCCGTCCACTGTGGTACGCCCGCCTTTTTCGTCCACCATTTCCAGTTTGCCGTTGCGATAGAAGAACGCGCCCCGTTCGCACCAGATGGTAATGTCCTCATGCCAGCCGACAACGGTGTCGCCGACGACCGTGATCGTTCCCTGCGCCCCGTTCGTCGCCGTGAACGCGACCGCGCTGTTCTGATCTACCGGGGTGTCGCGGTTGTCTATGAACGCCGAAACGTTCGCGACAGTCAGTCCCGTGGTCCAGAGAATAATGTCCAATAAATGCGACCCGGAATCATTGAGTTGCCCGCCGCCAGACAGTTCCATTGTTTGCCGCCACGTCCCGGAGGTCCCGCGTTTCCACGATTGTGCTTGCAATGCGGAAACGAACGTTACCGCGCCGAGGTCACCGGTTGCGATTTTGTCGCGGATAAAAACAAATTGCCCCTGTGCATGCCGCTGATACGCGAGTGCGAACACTTTCGGATAGGTTTCGATACGCGCCAGAAGCGCGTGCGCGTCCTCGACCTTGCACACGAACGGTTTCTCACAGAGTACGTGTTTCTGGGCGTCCATGACGGCGTTCGCTTGCGCGAAATGCAGCGTGTGTGGTGTCGCGATCAGCACGGCATCTACATCGTCGCGGGCGAGTAGTTCCGTTTGGGTGCAGTCTACAGCGTTCGCTAAAAAGTCGGGGAACTGTTTGTGGCACCGGGCGAGTGCCTCCGGCGCGATGTCACACAGGGCGGTAATAGAAACGTCGGGGATGTTCTGCAGTTGGTTGATGTGGTGTCGCGCCATTCCACCGCATCCGATAAGACCGATACGTATCGGCATAGAGTCAGACATAACTTTTTGCTCCTTTGCGAATCCAGCAGATTCGATTGAAAAACGTCTTCTGCTTACGGTTCGCCATGAGTGTAGTAGAACTCCTGCCAATTGTTTTTCTTTTTCTTTTTTGTCCTGCGCGGACGGCGCCAACCACACGTTGGATCGGTCTCACCTGCGGTGCTGTGTTTCTG
>JACMIS010000807.1 GCA_014381035.1 Armatimonadota bacterium | reverse complement strand
GTCGCCTGCGATGGGAAGTGGGAGATATTTGAACTGCTTTTGTCACACGGTTTCGGCAGACGCAACGGGCGCCTGTCGGGGAAGCTGATTGCTGGGATCTGCAACGCGAATGTGTCGGAATCCGAAATGCTGTCTCGCGTGGACGATCTCTTGATGCGAGGGGCGGATGCAGGACCGCCAAACCCAGGGTTGAATCTGGCGGCGATACGGGGGTACGTTTCGGTCGTCGAGCGGCTAGTCAGTGCCGGGGCGGATGTGGATGATCTAGCCTATGATGGTTTCTCTGCTTTGCAAAATGTGGCATGGAGATCCCGCATCTCCGGGAACATGGATAATAGACGGTACGCTATTGCGGAACTTCTTCTGAGCCGAGGCGCGAGCGTGGACGGGGGGGAGAATGGCAAGAGGAAGCCGATACGTCAGGCTGTGGCATCGGGCGACCTCGGCATGGTACGAATTCTGCTGCGGCACGGAGCCGCCGCCAACGTCGTGAATGGCTGGGGAGAAACCCCTCTCCACGAAGCGGTTCTTCGTCATCCCCATGACAGGTCTGGTCTGGTCAAAAACGAGGAGTCCGAGGTCATGGAACTTGTCCGGCTCCTGCTCGGGGCGGGAGCGAACCCGAATGCCCTTGATCAATCCGATAAGACCCCGTTACATAATGCGCTACATTTGAGGGCGATCCCCGCCGTTGTGAAGGTACTCCTCGAATCCGGTGCCGATCCGTCGCTTGTCACCGCGAAGGGGAGGAGCGCAATCGACCTCGCGCTGGAGACGGCAGACACCACTATTATTTCCGATGTTATTGCTCACTTCCCGCGCCCGTTTTCGGTAGCCGGACGGAGTGCCAAATACATTCTCGTGGCTTCGAAGAGCGATGCCGCAGACGGACTAAGTCTACTTCTTCCGCACGGCTTGATTGTCGGCACCCGCTATCCGAACGGCAAAATGTCCCCGTTGCACACGGCGGCGCGGTACGGCGCGGCGGGCGTCCTCGAATTATGCTTGAGCGCGGGTAGTTCTCCAGATGTTCGCGACCACCTTGGACGAACGCCGATTTATATGGCGGCATGCTATAACGGCGGTGCTGCTGTGGAAACATTGCTCCGCTTCGGCGCGGACGCGACGATAGCTGACAGGGATGGCAAGACGCCGCTCGTCATCGCGCGAGAAAAGAATAAAGCATACGCCGTCGCCGCATTGACGGATGCGTCATTGGCATCCGCTCCGGTGCGAAGGAGTGACGTGGTCGACCCGCCGAAAACGAGGAGCCACGAATGACCCCCGAAGTACCGAATGAGCAACGGCGCGAAATACGCTTCCAGGAATACGTGGGGGCGAACGATCCCGACAAATTGCGCGAAATGCTCACGGATAATTCGTTGAGTAGTATCCGTGCCGACGCAGCGCAACCGTGGGGCGCGTGCGTCGGCGTGATCGCGGCGGAATGGGGACACCGCGAGGTTCTGGCATTGTTATCCGAATTTGGATTCTCAGTCGAGCCGGATGCCGGTCGTGGGGTGTCCCGGTTGCGCTCTTCCCGGACGAGCCTTCCCGAAGACGACATCCTTTCGTTGGTAGACGTTCTTATAGAGCGTGGCGCGAACCTGAGTCCACCGGGCTGGACGCCGCTCCATCTCGCCGCTCGGGGCGGGTATGAACGCGTTGTCGAACGCCTTTTAGAAGTCGGCGTGGATCCGCTCGCCGACGCTCACGGAAGCAATTTCCAGCCGTTGCACGCAGCCCTTTTTCACAGCGACGGCGAGGTATTTTCCCCCTCGTCGCGGCGCATTGTCGAACTCCTGATCGAGCGCGGCGCGGATGTCGACGACTGTTGGGGCTTTTACCCACAGACGCCCCTGGCACATGCCGCGCTGAATTACCGTGTGGGAATAGCGCGCTTCCTGCTCGAACGTGGGGCGAATCCCAATGCCCCGGATGAGGGTGATGATACGCCGCTCCATAAAGCGACCACCCATCTGCACCGACTCCCTGCGGTCAGCGGTGTACCGGCATCCCAGGTGATCGAAATGGTAACGCTTCTTCTGGATGCGGGCGCGAACCCGAACGCGGTCAACCGGTACGGCGTGACGCCGCTCCTCGCCGCGATCCCCTACCCCGCCTATCGGGAAGTGTGTCGGGTCTTGATTGCACGAGGGGCGGACGTGAACGTCGTAGATGCGTCCGGTTACACGCCGCTCGCCAGAGTGGTGGGGGAGGGGGATGAGGAGTTTGTCCGGGAGTTGTTGACATTCGGTGCCCACCCGCTTGCCGGATCAAAGGACCATTCGGCTATCGAATCCGCCGTTTACTGGGGGAACGAACTGATTCTAAGCACACTCCTCGCCGCGATTCCTGCGATGGCACTGAATCCTCTGAACGACGTGCTCCTGCACTCGTCCGTGCATAAAGACGCCGCCGGGTGTGTCGCTCTGTTAGAG
>JACMIS010000109.1 GCA_014381035.1 Armatimonadota bacterium | reverse complement strand
TCTGCCACAGACCATCCGCCGGGTCCTGCCCCCGCTCACCAACGAAGCGGTCGCGCTCCTCAAAGACTCGTCGCTGGTTTCCGTGGTCGCGCTTTCCGAGTTGATGCGCGTCGGCAAGGAAATCGCCACTACCGCGGGCGCACCGACCACGATCTATCTCGCGGTCGCCGTTTTGTATCTCGCCATGACGTTGCCACTCACATCGCTCGTCCGGCATCTGGAGAGCCGCTGGCAACCGATTAGTCGCCCCAAAGGAAAAAAATGACCGTACCAACAGACGCTATTCTACAGATTGACGGTTTACACAAATCGTTCGCACACAATGAAGTCCTCAAGGGAATCGGTTTGTCGGTAAAAGAGGGTGAGGTCATCGGCTTGATCGGGGCGAGCGGTAGCGGCAAATCCACGTTGCTTCGTTGCATCAACCGTCTGGAGGCACCGACCGCGGGGAGCATCACATTTCGCGGCGCGGTCTCGGGAAGTACCGCAAATGAACTGAGCCGACTGCGCCGCGAGATCGGTATGGTATTTCAGCGGTTCAACCTTTTTCCGCATCTGACCGCGCTGGAAAACGTCACGCTCGCCCCGCGTACCGTGCTCGGGCAAAGCGCGGCACAGGCGGCGAAGGAAGGACGCGAACTTTTGCAACGCGTTCTTCTTCAGGAAAAAGCGGATAGTTTTCCCGGCGAGCTTTCCGGCGGACAACAGCAACGGGTCGCCATCGCCCGTGCTCTGGCGATGAACCCGGCGGTACTCCTCTTCGATGAGCCGACTTCCGCGCTCGACCCGGAACTGGTCGGCGAAGTGCTGGAAGTCATGCGCTCTCTCGCCGAGGAAGGTCGCACCATGCTGATTGCGACGCACGAAATGGGATTTTGCCGACAGGTCGCCCATCGCGTCTGTTTTCTCGACGGCGGCACGATTCTGGAGCAAGGACCGCCCGACGAACTATTCGAGAACCCGAGCGAGACGCGCACCCGCGAATTCCTCGCCCGCGTTCTGCAACGGAATTAAGCGCGGCTCGAAAACCGGTGCTGAGTGGAAATAATCCCCTTTCGTCACGTTGCGCTCTTCGTTCGGCGTTATAGGAGTCGGGAGTAAATCTGTCATGAATCGTTTTAGTAAGCGGGTAGCACTCGCGTTTCTTTCTTCGCTTGGCATCGTCGCCGGGACGATTTTTCTGTCTGCCGATTCTTCCGCCCAGGAAAAGGCGAAAACGAAACAACTGAGTGACAAAGATAGCACCGCGATGCGCGAAGATGCCATGCAAACGAATAAAGAGGAGGCGAAGGCGATAGCGGCGTTACAACAGCGGATTGTCCTTCTGGAACAAAGCAACACACGATTAGAGCAGAAGGCGCAACAGTATCAGACCGATATCACCAACACCCATCAGCGTGACATTTCGAACCTAAATCAAAAGATCATGATGCTGGATCAGCAGGTCCGAATGCGCCGCATGTAACCCATAGCGGTGGTTGCGCCGACAATCGCACGAAACAACGGCTCCGTCGCCGTTGAGATATTCTGATCGGCAAGCCTCCGCCGGGATGCAGGTCAGGTGCGGCGCAACACCTGACCGGGGCGTTCCCCGGTCATACGACCGTTTTGCAAAACCGGGGTGCCATTCACCAGAACGTCGGTGATGCCAATGGGTGCCGAGTGCGGGTATTTCGTCGTTGCTGTGTCGCGCACCGTGCGTGGATCGAAAAGAGCGAGGTCCGCCTTTTTACCGGGAGCGATGGTGCCCCGATTGCCAAAGCCCATGCGTGCGGCGGGAAGCGCAGTCATCTTGCGGATCGCTTCTTCCAGCGGAAGCACCCGATCCTCACGGACGTATTTCCCGAGTATTCTCGGGTACGATCCCGCGCCTCGCGGATGCGATCCGCGCAAGCCACCATCGGTGCAAAACATCACACGCGGGTGCGCCAGGAACGCTTTCAAGTCACTTTCCCGCATCGCGGTGACAACGACTCCGACCGTGCCGTTGGTTAACCGCACCATATCCTGAATCAATGCTACGGGGTCTTTTTTCTCCTGCACGGCGAGTTCATCTATCGTTTTGCCCTGCCAACCGGGTTCTGGCGCGTAACCGGTGACAAGGATATTTTTCGCCCCGCCGATCTCTCCCAACGCCTTTTCCCAACCCGGTTTATCGTCCCAGTTCTGAACAGTCGCCTTGCCGCGCATCGCATATTCGGGGGGCATCAAAACGATGATCCCGCTCTGCCAGTACGTGTACGGGTAAACGTCGGCGGAAATGTCGAGACCGTCGCGCCGGGCATCGTCCTTCTGGCGAAATACCTCCTGTTCTTTGCCCCCGACCGGCGACGAGGCGAGTTTTATATGCGAGATCTGCGCCGGGAGCCGCGCCTCTCTGGCGATGCGGATCACCTCGCGAAAAGAATCCAGGGCACCTTCCTCTTCGTCGCGGACGTGACTGATATAAAACCCGCGATACGATCCGGCTACCTGT
>JACMIS010000806.1 GCA_014381035.1 Armatimonadota bacterium | reverse complement strand
ATCAATCCGTGGCAACATTGGAGATAATTGCGCCGCCGAGTTCCCGGATCGGTGACTCGAACCGGACGCCCCGAGTCGAGTTCCAGCGCGACAAACCCGACCCTGGAGGCGTGGGCACCGAAATCTGCAACGGCAACCGGCTACGAGTACGCCCGCATCGCGCAGGGCGGAATCGGTCTGGTGGACGGCTATGACTCGCCCATTGGGCAACGCGGACCGTATGAATCTGGACATGAAAGTCGAACTGCAACCGCGCGTGTCGCTGAAGGTGCTGTACTTTCTGAACGACATACCGACCGTCGGGATGGGAAATTTCTTTGTTTTGCCAGGCAGTCATCTCACTCGGCAACTCCCGGACGCCCTTAGCGAGGAGGACCCTAACCCAAAGGGCACCCTGGGCATCCCCGCGAAAGCGGGCGACGCGTTAATTTTCGACCGGAGGCTATGGCATGCGGCGAGCGAGAACACGTCGCCGGTCACGCGCAAGGTGCTGTTTTACGGCTACCGCTGGCTACTACCCAAGTGCGACATGGAACGGGTGTGGGAGGACACGGACCCCATCCGCCGACAACTGCTCGGCGCATGTACAACAGCCAACGGCTATTTCGACCCGCAGCCGGACGACGTGCCGCTGAGATCGTGGATCGCCGGGAAGGCCGGTGCTGGGTAAGTCGTGCCGTCGGGCGGGGAACATACCGGCGCATCACAGAAAGGGACTTCATTGAGCGAAACCCGAACAACGCAACCGCAGGTGTTTTGTGGGGACGCCTCCCTGACTTATCCGCATCAAAACGGTTTTTTCGCGGGCGGGGGCAGGTGATAGCATGCCGGGCCGAAGGCAACAGGTGGACGCTACTCGCGGTTGACCTGGAGACGGGAAACCAGAGATCCTTATGCCATATAGACCGGGCTGACGATCACGACATCGGCGGAAACCACACGCCGCTGTGAGATGTTGCCTTTGAAGCGGAAGTGGTGGTTTTCAAACAGCAGACCGCCCTGATCCAGCAGAACTTCGCTTTACTTCATTCGGGCGGCTTTTTCCACGGTAAGACGCAACCCGAACTTCTGGAAGCTTACCTATCAACTCCGCGCCCAGCCGTCCATTTGCACGGAGTTAGCCCCGCTACTGGTTGCCTATCTGCAAGAGATTCACCAAATGATTCCTCTCGACGATGTCGCCGACGCGGCTTTGCTGCTCGCCGCCATTGACGGAGCGGCACAACATTATCTTCTGGCTCCTGCCAGCTATCCACTTGACGAAGTCGCTGACCGCCTGATTGATTTGTTCACTGTTCAGTGATCACGAAGAAAACCCCATGAAAAACACACAATTATCGCAAACACTACCGAGTCCTAAGTACCTTGACGTAAACGGCGGTCGCATGGCCTATGTGGATCAAGGCACCGGGCCGACTGTCGTTCTGATACACGGTACACCGACCTACTCCTTTATGTACCGTCACCTCATCAACGCTCTCGCCGAACAATACCGTGTGATCGCACCGGATCACATCGGGTTCGGGCGTTCCGAGAAGCCCCGAGGGTGGACAGGCACCCCCGAAGATCACGCGGGGAACCTGCGCCGCCTGCTCGATACGCTCGAAATCCGCGCTTATGTCCTGGTTGTTCATGACTTCGGCGGTCCCATCGGCTTGGGGGCGGCAATGCGGAAGCCGGAACAAGTTCGCGGACTCGTCCTCTTCAACACCTGGATGTGGTCAACGAAAGGGACAACCGCCGAAAAAATCGGCAGGATGGCGCACGGCTCGGTTTTGAAGTTTCTTTATCTGCACCTGGCTTTCTCCGCGCGGATTCTTCTTCCTGCTCTGTTCGCGAAGAAGACCGTGTTAACGCCTGCGATACGAAAAGCCTACCTCGCTCCTTTCGTCGAGTCGGGTTCTCGGGAAGGGACGTGGAATCTGGCTAAATCTTTGAGTGCATCAGATCCGTTCTTCTCTTCCCTGTACGAGCAACGCAACTCGATAGCAAATATCCCCTCCCTGGTGCTGTGGGGAATGAAGGATAGCGCATTTAGCAGACAACACTTAAAGAAGTGGGAAGGTTTGCTGACTCGCACCAACGTTATCGAGTTACCTGAGGCGGGTCATTTTCCCATGGAAGAGGAGGCAGAACAGGTCATCAGTGAGGTTACTCAGTTTCTTCGGTCAACAACCCGTGCTTGATCTAATGCCGCTCCGCTCATTAGGAGTAAATTAGGATATAAATGAATACTTGAATGAATTAAATCATAAAGAAGTTGCGTGACGAAATATGCGAGAACCGGGACACTATCGAACATAGGCGATGTTGGCATCATCCTACTTCGTGGGGGTGTTGCCTCATTTCCAAGTGTTTTGAGAAAACCGCTTTCAGGGAAAATTTAGTACGCTAACTGCACCGCACTGAGAGTGAAATCGGTGGTTGCGCTCTCTGCTTATCCCGAACCCACGTTGCTTACGTATTGGCGCGATGAGGCAGCCCACGGGATTGTCTCCCCGATCAGCGAAGAAGAGGGGTTTACCTTGCTCCTCCTGCTCTTGCGGTTCGCCCGCTTCGCCACCAACCGATGAGCCGAGTCAGCGAAAGCGTAAGGTGGGTTCTCCCGACGGCTCCGCACGAAGGCGTTGACTCGCCAAACAGAAGGGTCAACTCGCACTTGATCGAGCATTTATCCAAGCTCACCCCCGCCTTTATTCTCTTCCACTCAAAGCGGTTCCAAATAACTCTCGCTCCACACGGCGATCTCGTGGATCACCTTCTTCAAAGCCCGTCCCGCCTCCGTAAGTTCGTAGGAAATGCGCGGTGGCGCGGCGGGTTGTACCGTTCTCGTGATGAGGCTATGTTGCTCCAGAAGTGACAGGCGTTGGGAAAGGGTCGTCGTGTTGATGCCGGACGCTTGTCGGCTCAGTTCGTTGAAGCCGAGCGGCCCGGCAAGCAGCAGTTGTCAACTCCTGGCACAACAAGGCTGTTTTTCCACAGACAAGGAGCATCTAAAATAGAGTGACCTCGACGGGACTTTCATCTACGGACTCAAAGTGGTTGTTTCTATAGAGCGGGTCGCGGACGCACTGCCCTGCGCCCGCGCCTACGTCTCTGGACCGAACGGTTTCACAGTGATCGCGCCAGAACCCGCCCGTGCCGACGCCTCATTACTCCTTCCCGGCGCCTTCTAAGCCACTACGGATGGTGCGCGGCGATACACCGGTGGCGGCACGTATCGCCTTGTTAAATTGATGTAGGTCTTTTAGACCCACCTGCGCCGCGACCTGCTTTATAGGGAGTGTCGTATGACGCAGGAGGCGGACCGCGCGGTCCATACGTCGCTCACGCAGGTATGCCACTACAGTTTTCCCCGTCGCCGCGTGAAAAAGTCGGGTGAGGTGGTTATGCGACAGATCCACAGATCGGGCAAGGTCAGCTACCCGGAGTGGCTCGGCAAGGCGCAGTTCGATGGCTTCCCGCGTGCGCCTCACGGCGTTGGGTTGGCGTCTACTCTCTACCTCGTTTTCGCCCCGAATGCCGCCACCCGCGCCCTCCGCGAGACGCCATAAAATATCCCACAGCAGAACTTCCGCGCGGCGCGGCGCGGCGCCGAAGACACCGATAGCCTTTTCCCAGGCGATGTTTAGGACGCCGAATGATTCCCCTGAGTCTCCCATCATCGGCAACGTCACTTCCGGGACGGAGCCGGCTGCCGAGAGGCGGAACCCACACGAAAGATGCACGGCGGGCGGGTCGCCCGTCCGAAAGAAATGCGAAAGCGGCAGGTTCGGCGGCACGATGCTGACATACCCCGGCGACACCGGAAGCGCGATTTCCGCGACACGCAGTGCGCCGCTCCAACGATACAGGTGCAAACACCAGGACTTTGGTAACCGGTAGTCCTCGCGGGCATACCGCCCGTGCTGCCCAACGCCGATCCATTCGATCACCGGCGGTTCTCCTACGGGCACCGCAATCAGCGGAACGTCGCCTAGCGCGATCGTTTCCGGCACCACAGCCGTTCGGGAAAATCCGGTGCGCATAGTGAAAAAATACCAGAAACGGTGCACGGTTGCAACTGGCGATAGGTATACCCACCTGTACAATACATCGCCGACGAGACAAAAAATAAAAGGAATAGCTGCTATGCAATTCAATGATGGACAGATTCATCAGTTTCGAACACAGGGCTACCTCGCCGTGTCTGAGTTCTGGACCGCCGAGGAAGTTTCTGCGATGCGTGCCGAACTGGAACGGCTCAAATCGGAAGGTAAACTGCATAACGTCGCCACTGAGGGTGACGGCAAAACGGAATCGCAAGCCAAAGTCAACCTGCAACTGTGTCCCATGTTTCCGCACAGCGCCTTCTTCCGCGCCATGCCGTTCGCGCCCAAAGTCCTGGAAGCCGTCGAGCAGTTGATCGGCGGTCCCGTGGTCCTGCATCTTGATCAGGTGTTTTTGAAGCCCGGGAGACAGGGTGCGGGCACGAATTGGCATCAGGATAACGCCTATTTCCAGATTCCCGACCCGCTCAAAGGCACCGCGCTATGGACGGCAGTTCACGACGCTACTGTGGAGAACGGTACGCTCCGGGTGATTCCCGAGGCGTTCGCGGAGAAGTTATCGCACGAGCGCGACCCCGATAGCAACCACCACATCCGGTGTTACCCCGACGAAACGAAGGCGGTGCCGCTCGAAATCGGCGCGGGCGGCGCGTTGTTCTTTTGTTACGGGACGCCACACGCGACTGGCAGCAACGTGACCGACCACGAACGCGCCGGGGTCGCGCTACATTTCATGAACGCTGACCAGAACGGCGTCGCGCGAGGAGGATTCGAAGTGTCGAAACGAATGGTGCTGACCGGACCGTATGCGACCGGGGGCGAATTGGAACACGGAGCGCGTATCGCCGGAACCTGGGATACCGAAATCCGCCGCGTCTTAGCCGGTTGAGCACCGGTGCCGGGTCAGGCAAAGACTTCGCCTGACTCGGCAAAAAAGCGATTGTAAATAACAGCCTGTACTGCCTACGCCTTCGAACGTGGGCGCACGGAACGGACGCGAGCGAACATAGTTGACGCCCGTTTCCTCTCATGGTACACTTTGCCCGTCTCTTTCGAGAGCATGCCGACGTGGCTCAGTGGTAGAGCAGCTGTTTCGTAAACAGCAGGTCACCGGTTCGAATCCGGTCGTCGGCTTTCTGATACTTGTTGATACTCACCCAGAATAAAGACAGATTCTACGAGTTCATTACAACGTTCTGCGTCCTGGTGTTCACTCCGCAACCTGCTGTTAAGCTGGAATAACCCGGTGGGTATCTGTTCACGAAACTTCTGCATGCTCCGGTTGGGTTGCGCCCAACACTCCGCCCGGTTCCGTGCCTCCGGCACGCCACCGACTACCCCAGAGCCACGTTCGGCTTCATCCCTCGGCGTTTATATGTCCCGTCTCGCGTTCGTACTGGTCAATAAAGGTACATAGCGACATACCGATACCATCCAAGACTTGCGTTAGTTCGATAGGGTTTAATCGATGCTCCTCGCATTCGTAGTTGCTGACAATCGCTTGCCCCATCCCCAAACGCTCGGCAAGCTATTCCTGGGTCAGACTCGCCTCTACGCGCGCCTTCCGCAACAACTCAGGAGCACGTAAGGGTCAGCCCTGATGGCGATGTACAGAATGTTCATGCTCACATTCGCTCAGACCCTGACGGCATTCTGGAAAACAACCTGTCCTACCATGAGCCTGTTCATTCCGTACCACATCCCCATTTCCGGGCCACTGAGCCAGTCGGCGTCAAGCCAGCGGTTGCGCGGGTCATACCCGAGCAGTTGAAAGTCTGTCCCCGTTGTAGTGAACACGCGCCGCTGAATGCGGACCGATGTGGTCAGTGTGGTCGTCAATATAGAACTAAGTTCAGATGAGATTAAGGTGGGGCCGGGATTTCAGAACCCAGCCCCTCCATCGCCTTAATACTCTTCCGGCAACAAAATAGTGGAAGAGCGGTCGGCTTCGGTGATTATCCAAAGCCGTTTACCATCCGTCAGCACGTAAGCTGACACGATGCGCTCGTATCCATTCTTGGAGGCTAGGTCATTGGGTCATTGGT
>JACMIS010000805.1 GCA_014381035.1 Armatimonadota bacterium | reverse complement strand
GCCTTCGCGGATGCGGATGAAGCCTTTGTTGTTGAACGCCGGTTCCGTACAGTTCATGTCGCCCGCGAGCCGGGCTTTGGCGTGGGCTAAATCGATCCCGGCAATCACCTCGCATGTGCCGTGTATCTTCTCGCCCTGCTTCGCGACCAGTGCGGTGAGTTTCGAGAGGATACGCTGTATCTCCTGACGCTCTTTCCCTTCCACCTGACGCAGCTCGTTGTTGAGTTCGACCACCGGCATCGGCTCGATAAATAGTGTTGCCCCGCTTGCGGACTGGTCATGCACGATGCCTTTAATCGCCGATTTATACTCGGCTTTCACCGGCAGACAGCGTCGGTCGTCGCGTAGCACAATCAATGGATCTTGGAGCATCGCGCGGAAGTTGCCGGAAAGGTACTGATTCAATAGGTCGTCGACGCGGCGGGCGAGCACGCGGACCTGTGAGCGGAGCGAGCCGAGCGTGGTGGACGCCGAATCCTGCACCGTGCCGTCGCGCCCGATGGCGTTCTCGATCTCACCCAAGAGCGGCGGGAAATCACTGATCGCTTTCGCCCGGTCGGCAAGGAGCGGTGCCTTTTCGACATGACGCACCAGAAACGTTTTGAGCCGCGAACCGTTCAGCAGTGTCGACGCGATCTGCAACAGTTCGCCCGGCGCGAGTGCCTGTTCGACTTCGGCGCGGACCAGATACGGGCGCACGTCGTAGATGCCGCCGAGCGGGATCGCGCCGAAATCGCCGATCAGGGTGCGGGCTTCGCGCGTCTCCTGTTGCCGCTCCTGCACGAAGGCATGAACGGGCGACGGCAACAGCTCGCGGGCACGCTCCGCGCCGAGGGCGCAGGCGGTACGTTCCGCGAGCATCGCCACAATCGCGCCGTACTCCAGTACACGCATCGTATGCGGGTCAAAATCGCTTGAGGGTAAATTAATAGTATCGTCGTTCATGCCGGGTACGGTATCGCCGCACTCCGCGCTTTGCTAAACGCATCGTGCGAAACGGGTTTCTAACGCTCTATTATACGGCAAACGCGGGGCAAACGGTGTGCGGAAGGTATAATTCGTGATGACCGATTCACCAATGACCGATTCTCACAAGCGGGCACTCGTCGTAGCGTACTACCTATCGCGTTTTGATCGTAAAGGGGTTAGATCACTCGGTTATGGATCGTTCACGGATGCGTTCGAAAGTATCGCAACCATTCTCGGGGTCAAGCCCGCGACCGTTAAGCATATGCGCGACTCGTTCGATCCCTACTGCTCGCAGGTACGCGTCGGTTGGTACCAGCGGAAGATTCTGCCCTCACGGGCGAGCGTGATACAGGCGTATGATGGCGTCAGCGAGGTGGCTATGGGAGAAATCGTTCGCGAACTTCTCGGCGACGACGAGAAAGCAATCGAAATCTACACCGCGCCTGTCACCCGCACGGACGAAGCGCGAGACACACTGTTATCGGAAGACAACCCATTCGCGAACCGATTGCGCACGGGCGAAAAGGCGGAGGCGTTTTTCATAGAACAGTTCCCGCTACTGCCCACCTTTCAAGGGAGCACGCTTGATGACACGCGCAAACTCGGTATCGGTTTTGACTTTCGTGCCGCGTCAGGACAAGCATACCGTGCCGTCGAAGTCAAAGGTATTTGTGAAGCGAGCGGGTATATTTCTTTTACCGACAAGGAATGGTCGGTGGCGCGAATGCTGGAGGAATCCTACATCCTCGCACTCGTCCGCTCTCTGGACTACACACCGGTACTGGAACTCATCCCGAACCCCACACTGTATGTTCCGGCAAAAATGAGAACGGTAGAATCGGTATCTGTCTGTTGGAACGCAAAGGTATAAATATGAATCAATCGCAAACACTGCCCAGCAATAATTACTACCACAATGAGTTTGGTGAGCCAATCGAGGACATAGGCGGCTTCGCTTGCAATGAAGACTTTTGGGATTGTGAGTGCGAAACCGATTACATTCATCATTACAGCGAGGAGGTATGTCCGCGTTGTCACGCCGAGTACCTGGAAATGCCGAACGCCCGTGAGATAGAGGTAAGAGTGTGGCGCGAGAGCAAAACCCCTTTCATGCGGGGTTGATAAAATAACGGCGACACTGGATATGTAAGTCGAACGCCACACAAAAATCACTCGTGGTAGCCAAGGCGCATAGTGCGGACATTGGTATAACTAGCGCGGAGGGGAACGAAAAACGATGCTAGCCTTGACACTCGATCTGCCGGAGTCGGCGTACCGCGCCGCGCTGGACCTCCCGCCCGCCGAACGGGTACGCCGCGCCGCCGCGTTCACCGACGAGACGGAAACCACTAAAACAAGGTCGGCAAGAAATCGTATCGAAACGACTGCCGTGTATATTCGCGTACGATCCCGCTAGTCAAACGGTGGCACAGAGGACGATGCTCTCATAAAGCACCGGGGAATATGGGACAAACGCCCCAGGCGTTCCCTTTGCACCTCCTGTATTCTATCCAAGTAAACGAGAATGGGGAGGCATGTAATATGGTAGCTTTTCTGCGATATGCGGCGGTGTTTTTGGCGGGCTTTGTGCCTGTGACCGGGGCGGCACTCCTGATCCTTCGGGTGTACCTGGACCGCATCCGACCGTCCGTGGGGCTCGGCATCATCTCCCACGCTCTCGCCGGGCTGGCGGTGAGTCTAGCCCTGGGTTTGATTGCCGGGTCTGTAGCCGCGATTACGTTCGCCGCGAAGCGCGGCGACACTGCCGCGGGTGTTGCCGTTGCCGCGGGACTCAGTGTAGTTCTCGCGGCGGGTACATTATGGCTCATAGGGCGATGAGCGCGTCGCGTCGCCTGCCGCCTCCTGTCCAGCTACGGCGTTTTCCACCCAGTTTTCGGCGGCGGCGCATACCGTTCAATCTCGCCGCGCAGTTCTTCATAACCGTTCAGCGTAGACCAGAAGAACATTTTCTTGCCGTCGCGCCCGGTGAGGATTACCGGATCGCCCTCGACGTTGTTTTTGCTCCGTAGTTCTGTATAATCCGCGACGGCGAACCACGGCAGGAACCGCTTGCCGAACGGTGTGTAGTGCGTGATGCCCATGTCGTCGGTTTCTACGCGGGTACGGAAGTAGCAAACCCATCCCCATAGAAGAGGTGCCAGTATTACTCCCATAACCTGGACCGGTCCCATAAACTGCCCGTGACCTGGCTTGCTCCACTCCTGAACTGCGGCGGCGGGTAGTATCGTCAGAATGCAGGTGCAAAACGCCAGCATACAACGGTTCAGTACGGACCGGTTGCGGAACACGCGCCCGCCCATTCCGACCGCACCGCTCTGCCACGTCGCCGGATCGCTTCCCCCGGTTTTTTCACGATCACTTCTGTTGCGCCAGACCGCATTCTCATCCCGCATGAACGCCGGTTTCGGGGCGTATCGCTGGATGATAGCGAGAAGGCGTTCGGAATGCAACAGTTCTCGGTTCCATCGGATCGTCTTTTCATCCGCACCGCGTAGAACCAGAGTGTATCCTTCGTGCTTGAAGCCCTCGTTGCGAACCCCGTAAAAATAGTCGCTGATTTCCGTCCAAGGCACCTCTAAAGCTTCACCCGTGCCCATTTTCTCGTGACGGATCGTCTCCGGCGTCGCAGTGAACCTTTCGTCGCGCCGCTTCCAGATCGTGTACCACATCCAGACAACCCGGAGTGAGACGACGAGGAGTGCCAGATAACCGATCAGCATTCCTACCGCGACAGAGATGGTTTCGATGCGTGATGAAACGGAGGCGTACCATACAATGAGACGAACGAAGGCATATCCGAGCGCAGAGAGAAATGCGAATAGGACGACCACCCCGACCGCGATTTTAGGCGCGGATTTATGGTCCCAGTAGCGGAACGTCTGTGGCCATTCGTCTACCCGGCGGACGCCGAGCGGTTCCCATTCGGCGACTCGCGCCGATGTCGCCCGCTCCCGAACGATGCGGCGGAATTCGGCGAGGTTGTTGCAATCCCCGGAAACACGCAACAGGCCGGAGCTGATAACGAGCGTTGGAGAGGATGTAGCGCGGTTGTCCGTAGCGTTCCGCCACCGTGTTTCGTCGTAAAAGTCGCGGACGTCCTTCCAGGTTGCTGAGCACCATCCATGACCGACTCCGCGCCAGCGTAAACCGTTTTCGTCTGCCCGAACACGGGTGCGGAGCGCGTGAGTCATCGCAAAAACGCCCACCCCTGCGATAAACAATAGCTCTGCAGAGCCCAGAATGCCCCCCCAAATCCCGATAGGTTCACTGTTTTTGCTCGTCCAGCAATATAAAACAAAAATACCAATAGCAAGACATAGGAGAAATAATCCGCCCCAAAACAGTGCCATTCTGGGGCGGCACTCAACGCTATCCCCCGTAACATAATCCGATTCGCGCATCTCTTTACTCTCCACGCAATATGACCCGCGTTATTCGGCGGGGGTTGCGTGGTACTCTTGCCTTACGAGAGCGGCTGGACAAATTCGAGCAACACGCCGTCCGGGTCGCGGATGAAGCAGAGGCGGAAGCCTAATTTTTCGTTGTCGGTCGGGGGGACTACCAAATCTTGCCCCGTCGCTTCGAACTCTGCCCACACCTCGTCCACGCTGGGGACGGTGAACGCGAGATGTCGGTAGCCGCCGTAGCCGAGCGAGGTAGGCACGTCGCGCTCTTCGGCGCGGATCGGGGTCGAATCGGTCTTCTCGAACAGTTCGATGACGAACCCTTCTCGCTCGGCTAACACGATGGTTAATCCGCGCTCGGCGACATGAACCCTTCGTTTCTCTGTGAAGCCCAATGTGTCCGCGTACCATGCGACGGACCGTTCGATGTCGGAAACCGTGATGCCGATGTGATGCGGCTTACCTAACGTTATCATGCGCTACCTTTCTCAGGGCGGACGGCGTTGCGTCCGCTATGCCGGTTGTTGTTACTATGCGCCCCGAACGCATTCCTTCTTTCTGCTCAGCTACTTCTTGTCCTCCCGGACGAGGCAACCTTACGTTGCCCCCGTCCGGGAGGACAAGAGAAAATAATAGTGATAACCGCGCGGTCAAAGACAGCGGGAGTGCTTGTAGACGAAAGGGTGGCGATTCCGTTATAATTCTTGCAATGAACCGCCGCCCTTTTTCCTATCTCCTTCCATGCGCCTTGCTGTTCGCCGCTCTCGGCTCCGTCAGTTGCGGGGGCGGTTCGGGCTACACGCCTGCCGGTTTTACCCGCGAGGTCGCCATCAGCGGTTTGACGTTACCGGTCGCGATGGCGTTCGCGCCCGACGGTCGCTTGTTTGTCACTGAAAAGAGCGGAACGGTGCGGGTCATCAAAGACGGTTCCTTGCTCCCTGCTCCGTTTGTCACGATTGCGGTGAACACCGTGAATGATCACGGACTCGCCGGCATCACGCTGGACCCCGACTTCGCCGCGAACGGGTATGTGTATGTGTACT
>JACMIS010000804.1 GCA_014381035.1 Armatimonadota bacterium | reverse complement strand
TCGAGTTTCGCGGCACGCATCTTATCGTAACTTTCGGTACCGAGGTCCAACGCCCAGCGCACGCCACCGGCTTCGAGCACGAAACTGCCCACGTCCATGTGTCCGTGGGATTGATTCGGTGTCCCGCCCTTGATCGCCAGATAGGTCGCGTTCGGGTCGTCCCATGCGGAGCGCAACACCGCGACCGGAAGGGCCCCCGTCGCGGTCCAATGCAGAGGCAACGTCGGTGTCGTGCGCATCGGGGGCAGTTCCGGGTTCCACCATACCACCCCCAATGCGATGTGACGGCTTAGAGGAATTTCGCGCCCCTCCGACGCCGCCACATCCAGCAAGGTTTGATGCAACCCCGCCAGATTATTCAACTCTTCGCGGGCAGGTTCTCGCCGCCCCCGCTCACGTGCGAACCACAGCAATACGGGTTCGGATTTGCCGCGCTTATGATAGTCCGAAAAATTATAGTCCTGATCCGTCGGTGCCTTCATCTGCGCCATAAAATCAGGGCTTTGCAGAAAACCCGGCATCCGATCCAGCCCGCACGCCGTGCCGAACACGGAGCGGAGTGCTTCGACCAGGATCACATGGAAGGTAGTACCATACGCCCAGTAACTCGGTCCCTCCGGGTAGGAGCCGTCGGGCGCGTAGACCGCCCCTGCTTTGGGAAGGTTACGGATCGCACGATCCACGATCTTCCGAGCGAGTTCCGGCTGTCGTTCGGCGACGGCGAGTGCCCCGGCCACCAATCCGCCATGACAAACCTGGTTCCAGTTGAAATCGCCGTCTACCCACGAGCCGCCGCCCTCCTTCGCATCCAGTGAGGGCAATAGGGCGTTTTTGACGATGGCATCCGCGATGTGTTGTCGCTCCTGCGGTGTCAGGTCGTCGTAAAGCCAGTCCAGTCCGACCCCTGCCGCGAGCGCGGCTTCGCCGACGTCGAGAAAATGGCTGGTACGCCATTCCGACAAGTCCGCGAGTTGTAGTAGCTCTTTCTTAGCCCGCGCGAGGTAACGTTTGTCGTCCGTCAGGCGGTATGCCATCGCTAGTGTCAGTATTCGCCCCTGTACTTTGCGCACGGGGTCCATAAGGAAACCGGTCGGCGGGTAGACGAGCGGTTCGGAGGCGAGTTTTTTCTCGGCGTCGTTTCGCAACAGTGTTAGGAGTTGCAGACTGACGGCGTCGCGGCGACCTTTGATCGCCGTAACCCGCGCGGGATCAGCGAACAGTCGCGGGTGCGGCGGCAATCGCTTCCAATCGGCTTCCGTCAGGGGGGGGGGCGCAGGCATCGCGACCGTCGGGGGATTCATTACAATAGGGTTCCTGATTTCGGGACGGTTCCCATCGGCGGCGATGAGCTGGGACGGTAGCAAAATCGCGGACATGCCCAATACAGTCCAGGCGAGCATTTTTCGCATTCGGTGTTCCAATAAAAACGACGGGAGAAACATTGTCCGCAAACCACGTTAGCGGTTGGCGGGTGGTGCCGTGGAGTTTCGCAGGATCAACTCCGGGACCAGGATATGTGCCGGATCGAAGCCGACCTTGTCGCTCCCCTCGATCCGTGCCACAAGCAGTTTCGCGCCCGCTTGCCCCATCTCGAACAGCGGGAGCCGCACCGTGGTCAGTTTCGGTATCGTGAGTGACGCGACGAGAACGTCGTCAAACCCTACCACGGAAAGGTCGTCCGGGAGGGTCAGCCCTTTACCCCGCGCCATTTCCGACACCTCGACCGCGATGTCGTCGTTGAACGCCAGAATCGCGGTCGGGCGTGACCTCGCATCGCCCAGCGATTCACGCAGAGCGGTGTACTGGTCTCCTAAATGGTATCGCGAAGTCATCCCCGCGTCGGGCATGGGAAGCCCACGTTCTTCCATCCAATCCAGGTATCCCTCGTAGCGTTCGCGGGTACTGTGTCGTGTCCGCGCGGGTCCTACGTAAGCGATCCGCCGGTGTCCCAGGTCCCACAGGTGATCAAGCGCGAGGCGAATCCCTTTTCGGTTGTCAATCGTGATGTAGGGAACCCCCTCGACTGCCGTCACCGCAGATACTACGGAAACCGATAGCCCGATTCCGACCAGACCTGGAATGACATCCGACTTTTCTTCCGGCGCGACCACAATCACACCGTCGGTACGTTGGTCGGAAAAAGCCGCCGTCGAAACTTCCGCGTTACGCCACGCATGCGTGTAGAGCAGGACATGATAGCCTGCCTCCGCCGCCCCGGCGACGATGCCGTCGAGTACGCCGACCGAATACAGGTTGTGAATCGCGTTGCCGCCCGCCCAATTAAAAAGGACTCCCAGTGTGTTGGTGCGCTGCCGCCGTAGCCCACGTGCCATCGCATTCGGGGTATAATTCAGGTTGGCGGCAATTTCGGTGATACGCCGCCGGGTGGCGTCCGCGACCCGCGTATTGGAGCGTGCGCCGTTCAGAACGACGGAAACCGCCATGGTGCTGGTTTCCGCACGCCGGGCGATGTCTTTAAGGGTAATTCGTTTGCCGCTAACTTCCATTACTGCTTTCTTACGATACCATACCCAGTTCGCATTGCGATGAAGAGTACGGGTTTTCTAACCTAACGATAAATCAGTCTCTCCGATTGTAACCCGAGTTAGTGGTTTTCGTCAAGCAGTAGTAAAGAATTTTTTTCGTACCAGAACGAACGCGTCACCAGAACGTCGGCGTCACTGGGGAAGGAAGTTATAACCCACGCCGGTCAGCCCCCCGATCACGGTCCACAAGATTGCATTCATCACGTCACCGAGGATCAACCCGGCGAAGAACGGCAGGGCGGCGCGGTACCCGCGCATTCCGGCGAACCGTAGCAGGATCGTCTTACAGAACCAGCCGAGCAGGATCGAGAACCAGAGCGTCTTCCCCGATACGGTGGAAACCCCGATGAAACCGATGGGGTGCAGCCCGAACCCGGTCCGCGCCCGCAGAAGCAGCAACGCGACGACTCCGATGAAGCCGCCCACGACCTGGAGCATGCCGCCCCAGTCGCCGGGGATCGGTGTGGTGACCAGACCACCTGCCATCTGGATCGGGCGCATCGGGCCGGTTCGGAACGCCCAGGTGTTCGGGAGCGTGATCGCGCCGCCGTTGAAGTACGGTAACCACAACGAGGCGGCGAGCGAAACCCCGACCCCGAGTACCACCGACGCGACCATCGCCCAAAGAAGCGACCGCGGCACGGTCCCGCTGACCTCGGCGGCTTTTGCGCCGCTCAGGATTTCTGGCAGGAGCAACTCGCGTGTGTCCCGGTAGAACATGCACTCGATCCGCTGGACGGTGTACCAGGCTCCCGGATCGGCGTGCCGGGTGCCCACTGTCGCGCCGACCGCGTCAATCGCCATGCAGGGCATAATCATATACAGCGTCCCCGCCTGCGTGACCACCCAGGAAATCGTGACCAGGGAAAGCGTCAGGAGCAACAGGCTCAGGGCAATCAGCGGTCCGGGAACGGTCGCGAGCCAGAGCCAGATCGCCATACCAGTGTAACTCAGCACCAGTCCGAGCACCGTCGCGCGGTACGAGAACATCTCGCCGCTGTCGTCTATAAACGCGGCACGCGGACCACCCACCGCCTTTTCCCAAACGTCGCGCAAATGCCGCCGCGCCGCCCAGAGCGTCCAGCCCATCAGCCCGAACGCGCCGCCAAGCCCTTGGAGCGCGTGAAACCGCCGCTCCGACGGGCTTCCCAGCGAGCCGGGCATGTCCCAGTTGTAAACGGTCCCGATCAGAATCTCCGCCTTGTAAAACAGAAAGAAAAACCAGAGCGAGAACGCCACTTCGGCAGGCAACAGGAACGAAAGCCCGACCACGAGCGGAAAGAACAGTAGCGGGATCTGCCCGACTTGATTCCAGGGCGGCGTGGTCAGAAAGTTATCCAAATACATCGCCGTCTGGACAGCGGGAATGGTCGGGTAGAGTTGGTGTAGCCCGTTCAGACCGTGCAAGCCCGTGGTAAACGCGACCGCACACCACAAAAGAGGGTGGCGCAGGATCGGCGGAAGGGGGGTGCCGGGCGTCGGGTCCTCCGCGAGCAGTAATGGCAGGGTAACGAGCGGGAACACGAACTTTTCGTTCTCGATCCATTGGCGCCGGAGTAAGTTCGCCAGACTGAACGTGGCGACAAAAAAGCACGCCGCGAACGCCCCCCAACCGAGGAGCGGTCGCACCCATGCCGCCCATGGAATATGCTCCGCCCCGCGCGGATAGCCGGTGAAATAGGCTTTCGCGGCGGCGCGGTCGCTGAGGCTGAGCCACTCCGGCAAGCCGCCCCAGACCAGTTCCTCCCAGTTATTCACACCGTTCGAGAAGTAGCCGGGGGCGGCGATATGCGGCAGAAAGAAGCGCATCATCCCCGACGACGGCAACCCGGACGCGACCAGCATCAGCGTCCAGATGGTGAGTAGTTCGGCACGCGAGAAGGCGCGGACGGGAGAGAGCCAGCGCAAGAGCGCATTGACAGGTGCCGCCAAAAGTAGCAACGCGAAAACCGCGCCGACGGGAAACTGATTGCCCGCGAGATAGGTCGCCCCGATCTTGTAGTCGTTGTAGGGTGTGATCGCGCAAAGCAGAATCGCGCCGATCAAACCGATAACGACCGCCCGCGCCGTGACCGGGTGCGGCTTGGGCGTGGGAGGTGCCGTCGCGCTCACAGATTCACCACCACATCGCCGTTCTCGTCCACGGCGCACGGATAGCTAGCGACGCGGCTTTTGGCGTCGTACAGTGCCTTCCCGGTCACGATGTCGAACTCCCAGCCGTGCCACGGGCAACGGAGCACGCGCCCTTCGAGATCGGGGCGGAACTCGAAAACGGGACTCGGGCGGTGCGTCGCGTGGACGCTCCCCAAACAGAGGGGTGCCCCGAGATGCGGGCAGACATTTTTCAGCGCGAAGAACTCCCCGCCGATATTGAAAACGCCGATTGAGATCCCGCTTTCAGGATCCTCTACGACGCGCTTCGCGCCGGGAGGCAGCTCGCTGGCGGCGCAGACCACGATGCGCCCGCGCTGGCGTGCTTTAGGTGGCTTCGCCTCATCAATGATGCGGAAGGCACGGTCGAGCGCGGCGTGTTCGCTGCCGTAGCCTTCCAATCGAATATCACTGCCCTGGACCGGGGGGTTGTCCATATCCTTATCCTTTCGCAGCCATGCGCTGTTGCGTTTCTTCCAGAGTGGGCAGATGATACAGCTCGGCGGCGTTATCGTAGAAAATGCGCCGTTTCAGCGCGGTGTCTATCGTCTTCGGAAAGATACGGCGCGGGTCGTCGAAGTCCCAGTGCGGGAAGTCGGACGCGAAACAGACGGTCTGCCCGGCGTGGATCATATCCAGCATGTGCAGGAGATGTTGCGGATCGTCCGGCTCCTCCATCGGCTGTGTCGTCAACCGGACTTGATTCCGAATGTATTCGCTCGGTGCCTTTCTAAGCCAGGGAGTCAGGCTACGCAATGCCTTGAAGTTTTTGTCCAGTCGCCACATCGTGTGGGCAAGCCAGCCCAAGCCGCCCTCTATCAGAACGAATTTTAGACCGGGGAAAAGCTCGAATGTCCCCTCCGTCACCATGCTGATCAGGTGTGCCTGGTACGTTATCGGGATTCCCGTATGCCACTCGAAATAGTTGGAAGGTCGCCCGACCGGCGTGGACGAGCAGAGGGCTCCCTCCGCGCCGGGATGGAGTGCGAACGGTAGCCCGAGTTCCTCACATGCCTCGTAGACCGGGAAATAACGCCGATGCCCGTACAAATCGAAACTTTCCCCGCAACTCAGCACCTGCACCATGCGGGGATGGGTGGCTTTGGCGCGGCGTATCTCTTTCGCAGCTGCCGGGGCGTCGTTCATGTTGACACAGATCGAGCCGAGAAACCGCTCGTCGGCGTCGAGCCATTCCGCGATCTGCCAGTCATTCCACGCTTGCGCTTTCGCGGTTCCGACATCTATATTCGTGGACAGGCTGACGCTGATTCCGGGCGGTTGCAAAACCCCGTAAGCGATACCGTAGCGGTCGAAAAGGTCGGACGCCGCCTGATGGGGATCGTCACAGGAGGCATCCCGCCGCTGTACGCCGAAGGGGTTGCTGTATCCTTGCCCCGGTTGCCCACCCATCCCCTGCCGTACCGCTTCCCGGTAGGCGGCGGGAATATAGGGTCCGACGGGACGGCTGTCCGCAGTCGGGTGGATGTCGCAATCAATGATCGGGATCGCCGATGGGTCGGGGGCGGAAATATCAGGCTTCATAGCAGACTCCTCGTAGAGCGGCGGATAGACGCAAACCGGTCAAACCAGCGTGGCACGAAGCAAGCGTCATGGTGCCGCGACGTTTATTGATGTATTATAAATCGGTTTCTTCCTGTGTTGTGATACCTAAACTGATAATACACGACGCCGATTGATATTTTATGGGATATTCGCTCAACCATGTCGCCGATTTCGGCTCCCCCTTCCAGGTGGTCCACGAGCAGATCGTTGATGTGGACCCGAGCGAGAGCCATACAGTGGTGAACCGTGTCCGAAAATTTCTCTTCGTGCTTTACGGGGAATGCCGCCATGAGGTCGAGGGATGGGGCGGACCGTCGGGTGACGTTCACCTACGCCCCGGCGATATTATCGCGTTGCCCAACCATTGTGTCCAGCGGTACTCCGGCGTTGAACCCGAAAACGGTTGCCGCCTGCACGTCGTCCGTCTTTCGTTCGACCCGGAACTGCTTCCCGCGCTGCCGCTCGGTTCCTCTGCTACCGCCCCGATTCCCGGCGATGAAAGCGGCGTTCTAGAGTGGGCGAATTTCGGGTTGCGGGAGATCCGGTGTCTCCGCGCCGCGTCGAACAGTGTCGTTGCCGAAACGTTGCTTCATCTGCGGGCAGAGGCGGAGCAGCGCGCACCGGGGTATCTGCTTCGCATCCACGGGTTGTGTGTCGGTCTGACGATCCTGTTCGCCCGTGCGAGCACCGTCTCGCGGGAAGGAGCGGATACACAGGGTGTCCGTACGTCGCACAGCGGGTACCATGTAGGACGGATCAAATCCTATCTGCGGAGCCGTCTGCGCCACGCGACCCGGCTCGCCGAAGTCGCTGCTTTCGTGGGATTGAGCGAGGAGCATGTGGCCCGTCTGTTCAAAAGCGCGACCGGTCGGACCGTCTTCGAGTACGTGCGCCGCCTGCGAATCGCCGAGGCAAAAAGTCGCCTCGCCGCCACCGATGACAACCTCAGCGAGATAGCCCGCCATACGGGATTTGCCTCGCTCACCGTTTTCAGTCGCAACTTCACTCGCGAGGCAGGGATGACGCCGTCCGAATTCCGGCGTCAGATCGCTCACCAGATAGGCTAATGACTCTGAACTGTGCCAATCGCCCTATTTCGCCCTCTGTGAGTGCGCGACTGTAGACGGCAAGCCCGCCGACGAGTCCGTAGTAGTTGTTCGCGAGCACACTCCCGTGTTCGCGGTGATTCTCGTCTACCTTCTCCGGTCGCAGGACGGCACCGACCGAAAAGTCCGCACCGTCCGGTCCGGCGTCGAATATCCCGCCGTCATACCGGTACGGGTTCCGGTCTCCGCTCCCGGAACCTGCGTCGTTGCCGCGTGCGTCCAGTTTGCCATCAAGATAGGCGCGAGCGTGCTTGCCGTCATACGTGATCGCCACACACTGCCACGCGCCGAGCGGGACCGGGGTCGCCCCGATGGCGGCATCCATGCAGTACTTGTAGCCGGGGGTCGCGCCGCCGACCGCCGATATGTGCGCACCGACCTGCTCCCTACTGTCCCATATTTGCAGGTTCAGGAACAAACAGTACTGCCGCTTACTGTGTTCGTTCCACATCCCCGCCACCGCCTGACACGACCACGCGTTCGGCGACGACTCGCGCTTGACCCACGCCACCACGGTCACCTGCGCCTCCGGTCCGTGCAGGTCCAATGCCGGACATTCGGCACGCGGGATGAAGAACGCGCTCCCCGGTGAAATGTGAGCGGAGTGCGGACCGAACACCCCTTCCCCCGCGCGCACCACCGGCTTTTTCGGGTCGGAGTCGCGCAGACGATACGGGTGTATGCCACGCGCCACGCGTTCTTTTCCGGTCGGCTCGGAAAAATCCCAGAACGAGATCAGATCAGGAAAGTTTTCGGGGCTTATCGTCATACTATGATTCCTCATTC
>JACMIS010000803.1 GCA_014381035.1 Armatimonadota bacterium | reverse complement strand
CTTTTCCTTTCAATACCTATTTGTGTTTCGGGCAACGTCAGTTTGTAAACCGTCCCCCGAATCCTCAATTGCATCGTACACAACGGGCGTGATTTCTCCGTGAGTCGGGCGTGACTCGGCTGTCCGTGTGGAGAAGGTCACAGGAAGAAGATTTGAAAACGGTTTCTTGACCCTTGCCACGTGGCTAGTTATGCGGAACGGCGTAACGATTTACGAACAAGGAAGTATTATTGAAACCGATGACGACCGAATCGACCCCGGCGGTGCAAAGCACCCTGACTGACGAGCGAACCCTTGAGCCGCGTGCGACGTTCGCGGCGCTAGCCAACATCAGCGATCCGACCGTTTACGACCAGGCGAACGCCGATCGCGAGGCGTGCTGGATCGAATGGGTGAACCTCTTAGACTGGTTCGGGGGTGGTAAACTCAACTCCCCGACCAAATTATACAAATCACCGCTGTTTCTAACTCATTTGTGCAGTATTGCCCTGTTAGGGGAGCGGTCTGGGCGGTTTGCCACCGGTGTAAATCAGTGAAAGCCGGGTCGGTGCTAGAATATTTGCTTTCTCGGATACAACAGTCCAACCGGGTGAGACTGTGTCGAAAAACTTTCCGCCTTTTCCCGGTGCTATCGTGCCGCTCACTTCCGCGAACGTGACTTTGGTTCCATAGGTGAGCGTAATGCCTCTGCCCAACGACACGACAAGGTTCCCACCGAATGCCGCGTTGCCGCTGATCTTCAGAAAGCCGACACCCCGTTCGCTGAGAAGTATCCCGAGATTGCCACTCGTGCCCTGCGAGTAATTGCCCTGAATGCGGAACGGGAGTGGACTGGGTATCAAAATCGGACCCGTCGGAGCGGGATTGATCTGTGCCGGAGTGAGCGTTCCCCCCGTATTTTGCAGTGTGCCTCGCATCGTTCCGCCGCCTTTGAGGATTCCGCCCGTGAGTGTATAGGGGACAGAACCATTCAACCCTGAGACGAGATCCAGAGTGCCAAATAAGTTGATTGTGCCAGCCGTTTGCACGAACGGTCGGGATAGGTAAGTGGTTGCGCTCGCCGGTACGGAAAGGTTATACGCCCCGGTAGCATCCGTGAGCAATGGTTTCCAGTAGACCGATCTCCTCACTATGTATCCGTAAGAGTCCGTATAGTTGTATTCACCGGCAATCGTTCCGTCCACCCCGACCGCGTCCCCGCTGTTGTCCGCTCCGAGCTTGTTGTAGGGGGCATATCCTTCTCCTGCGACGGTGCTATTTATTGCCTTTCGCGGCAAATGTTGGTGCAGATCATGAAGCGATGCGGTGTTATTCGTTACCGTCCAGCGTAACGCATGGGTGTTGTACAGGGGATTTTGCCCTGGGGGTGTCGGCGTATACAGACCGTAGTTCGCGCCCGAACCTGCTCCGACAATCACGTCGCCCGCCACTCCGGTGGCATACGACTCCGCCCCGGTACCTGCCACGACATTCAGGTTCGCCGCCTGATGAAGATCCAGGGGGCTGGTACCTTGCCAGCGGATCGCGTGGCGGAAGTACGATTCGAAGTAAGAGGTCTTCCGACCGGTCCGGTACCCCGCCCCCGATCCGACGATGATGTTTCCGTCTACATCCTCGGCACGGGAACCTTGCTCCGGATAAGCGCGACCGTTAGTGACGGATCCGACCAAAGCCTCAGGGTGCAAATTCGTCGTGGTGACGGCACCGGTGGCACCGATAGTAAAGCGGTAGGCACGTTGGTCCGCCTGTCCGACGACCACGTTGCCCGACACGCCGAGGGCAAAGGACGATGCGGGTTGCAGTAACGTCGCGTCTAGATTTCCCAGTCGGTGTAAATCAATCACACGATACCCCCAGGGCGTCTTTTCCCACAAAAAAGCATGAACCGAGTCATCAGCGGGATGTGAGTCGCCGACACCGACGATGAAATTCCCTTGAACATCCTGTGCACGGGAATATCTCATAGGGTAGCCCAACTGCTGCGCGGTGATCACGCTCAGGTCTACGGCAATATTACCGTCCCAGGCGACCGCGCGGCTACTAAAACTGTTCATGGTCGCATAAACACAGTGACCGACCGAAAGCGAGGCGTCCGCGGCATTAGCACGGGGGCGGAGGTCATACCCTGCCAGAGTAGAAAGTTCGTTACGTGAAGCCCGGCTCTCATCCACGACACCCATTGCGGCGCGAGTCTTGATATACCCATCGCTATCACGAAAATTGTACTCACCAACGGCTTGATCCGGGTAACTACGGTTGAGCGACGAAATGCGAATCGCCTTATCCTGGTCGACTTCGATAACGGCATAATTGTCTGGAGCGGGCGTTTGCGCCAGAACCGGGGGAGCGGCAATCAAGGCAAGGAGCGCGTACAAACCGACGGAGCGCGAAAATCCGTTGCGATGAGTTGATGGCTGTATACCGACAGATGATGTTGACACAAGATTTCGTTGCATACTATTTTCCTTCTAATTCCGCGCCAATCGCGGGACCTACTGTGTGGCGGATGTTGCGATCATTCGTGGAACGGTTCCGCCTGCCGTTCTTGACCTATGCTACACACCGGGCGTGATTTCTCCGTGAGTCGGGTGTGATTCGCCTGTCCGTGTGGAAAAGGTCACAAATCAGTATCGGAAATCGGCTTCTTGACCCCTGCCGCGTCGCTGGTTGCACTGAGCGGCGAGCCGAACAAACTAGAGCTACCCGTACCGGTATTAGCCATGGGGAGTGAAATTGTGAGGACAGAGATCTGCCCACTTACCAACCACTCCCCTTGATGCCCGATTAGTTCAGGGCGCGATAACCGCCATCCGGTAAATTAGCCGGTAGAAGCGAGATGGGAACCTGATTATAAGCCGGTATAGGTGCCAACCAGGGTATGGAAGATCCCACCATTTTCGACTGACAGGACCCATCCCCGGGGCACGGACGAGAACTTCCCCTGGATACCATTCATACTGACCAGGATAGAGCGGCGGGTTCCGATAGCGGGAGGGGGGCTTGTTATCTGTAGCGTTCCGCCCAGTGTTATCGGTCCCGAGGAGAGCAGTGTCGGGGTGTAACGAACCTGGAACCTGCTATTTGCACCGAGGCGAACGTTACCGTCAACTCGTAACACCTGCGTCGTACTACCGGGCAAGAGGAGACCGCTGTTATTGTCAATCGAGCCGTAAATCAGTCCGTCCCCCCCGAAAGAGCCGCCGTTCACCGTGTAGATTCCTGCGTCGGTGCGACCAAGATGCATCTTCCCATAGACCGACACGGAGCCGCTCCGCTGAATATGCGCGTTTAGGATGTATGCGGTCGCCTCGCGGGGCACATTCAAGCGAAACGAGGTGTGGTCGAAAAGCGGCTTCCAGAGAACTGGTTGGACGGTAAAAGGCACCGCCCCCCAAACACCCCGGGAACCCAGGATCGAACCGTCTTTGGCAACGCTTCGTACGAACGTTTCGTATACGGTTGAGCTCGCGGGCAGAAACTGATTCAGGTCCAGCGCGGTGGTTAACCCGTTAGACGTGGTCCAGCGGGTGGCATGACCGGGGTAGCAAGGAACATTTGTACTGACGCCCCGGATGGGACCGTATGGGGAGCCATGCGCCGTACCGACCAGGACCGCCCCCGATATATCCCACAGGTACGATTCTGAGTCCGCTCCAAGAACACTGTTTAGCGAAGCCGCGACATGCATGTCCGTCGCCGTTGTGCCGACCCACTGTATCGCGTGCCAGTTTCGTCGGATGCCCGTCGGTGTGTTCGCAGTGCTTGACAGAGAGCCGTGAGCGAACCCAACCGTAACGATCCCGTCTACAGCCTGAGGGCGCACAGCGATCTGGTTACCGAGGGGCGGGTTGTCCAGTAGGGTGGTGAACCAGGTAGGACCGTAGATGGTCTGTTGACGCCACTTTATAGCGCGTTCCGAACCCACGGCGATTCTGCCGTT
>JACMIS010000802.1 GCA_014381035.1 Armatimonadota bacterium | reverse complement strand
TCACGGGTGGCTATGTTGTTGTGTCTTGTTTGGCAATGCTTGCGTCATTGTGTATTGCTACAATGCCGCGTATGGTCACTTGGCGTAGAGTATTGTCATTCCTGTCCGTGTCCGTGATGGCGATGGCACTTGCGGTTTCTGGTGTGCGCCAAGTGGTATTAAATCTGTGTGTTGTAATACCAATCCTGTTATCGTTGTCGGTACGTCGCTTTGAAGACAGTATACGCATCTACTTTATGATTTTTATGCTAGTTGCTTTGTTGACTGTTTCTTTTGTTACCGCCGATATTGCGGCTGAAGGTAAATTGTCCCGACGATACGGTAGCGTGTTCAGTGGTAATCCTGTCGCTAACTATGCTTCCAATAGAGGAAACAGTTTGACGTATATACCCAAGGCGATTGCCACGCGCCCCTTCGGGATCGGTATTCGACGGGGTATTCGAGGAGGGGCAGATGGGACAGGCATGATTTATACCACAGGTCTCGGAATATTTAACAACCGTGAAACGCAGTGGAACTGTATTCATGCCGACCTTGGTGTTTTTGGTCTAATCTGTTTAGTCGGATTTTTTGGTGGTACGCTTTACCAAGGGATTCGAATTTGTCGGACCCTGCCCGACCCGAACCTGCGTTCAATCGCAGTGATGATGTACGCAGTTATTCTCTTCTCTTTCATTGCCTCGCTTGGTAGTCCAGTGTTGCAAGCAAACTATGTATTCTGGTCAGCAGCCGGTATTCTGTTCGCCCTGCCGCGAATCGCGGTTCAGGAGCGCAAACTTTTGACGCAATCGGCGGGGACGAATGTTCCAAGTGACAGTGTTCCGGAACGTACCCTGGCGTAACACAGAGCACTTATGTCAATGAGTAAAATGGAGGAAGTGCCGAAAGAACGATTACGAATCGCGTTTGTCGTCAATCATATCAATCTACGCGGCGGACAAGAGCGTCATGCGGTGGAACACATCAATCGTTTCTCACAGCGTCATGATGTCCACGTGTTCACTTCGGAACTAAACGATGTGGCGCAGGAACGACTTGCCGGGGTGACCATCATCCCCGTGCCACTCAAACCGTTCCCGCGTTATTTCTTTGAGTTCCGGCGCAAGACAAGCAAGGCTATCCGCGACGCAGGTACGTTCGACATCATCCATACGACGGGAGGGATTGTCGAGGAACAAAACTTTGTCGCGATTCATTACTGTCATAAAGGGTGGGAGGAAGTTCTGCGAACGAAACCGCAGGCACGGCGTGGATTCACACCATATCACAAACTGAATCTACTGATTGCCGCCCATTATGAACGACGGGCGTGCGCGAACCCCGCGACCGCCGGTCTGAGCGCGTGTTCGGGGCGCACGGCAGATAATGTGTCGCGATTTTATGGCACGGCTCGGGAGAAGATCCAGGTTGTGTACAATGGGGCGGATCCAGCCCGCTTTCATCCCGACAAGATCGCGTTCCGGGAGATGATCCGGACTCAGTATGGGGTCCCGCTAAACAGTGTGCTGTTCCTGTTTGTCGGTGAGTACCAACGAAAAGGTTTGAACACGGTTTTGGAAGCGATGGCAAAAATCAAAACCAACACTCCGTTTCATCTACTTGCCGTGGGGCGAGGAAACGTGCCGAACTATATGGCGCAAGCGCAGGCTCTGGGGGTGAGTGACAGGGTCACTTTCGCCGGACCGACCAGTGATATTGAGAAGGTTTTCGGTGCCAGCGATGTGTTCGTGTTTCCAACATTGTACGAGCCGTTCGGTATGGTTATTCTGGAAGCGATGTTTACGCAGTTGCCGGTGATCACGAGCCGGGTTGCCGGGGCGTCGGAACTGATCCAACATGGGAAGAATGGGTTTCTGGTAGACGATGTCACCGATCCGGTCGCGATAGCCGCGCAAATGGACACGGTACTTGCTATGTCTCCCGAACAGCGGGAATCTTTGGGGGTCGCTACACGCGAATCGGTGCTGTTTCAAACGTGGGATCGTGCGGTCGGACAAACCGAAACCGCTTATTTCGACGCCTTGGAACGGCAGGGACAACAAAAAAGCCGTTAGCACAGGATGCTGTAACGTGGTCGCAGGAAACGCCGCGCCCGGGATGCAAACAATAACAATACAATGACCCAACAAAAAACGGACATAACAGCGGCGACGCGAAACAATTTCGGCGACGCGGAGGGAAGCAACGATGGTGTAGCGGAGGCTACCACATCGCTCTGGTACCGCATCCTGTTCTGGGGGGGATTGGCGGTGGGTGCGGCGTTGTTGTTGCTGTTCCCGCTCGCCAAACCGCTCTGGACGGACGAGGTGCTGAACCTGCAAAGCGGCTCCTACTCCATCGGTGACATTTTGCAAGGGCGCGGCACGCCCCGCGATCACACTCCGCTACAAGCCTTCGCTCTGTGGGCGATCCGGTCCGTATTCGGTGACAACCTCGCCTTTTACCGTTTCTTCTCGGCTCTCCCGGCGGTCATCACGCCGTATATTACCTATCTTCTCGGGCGGCGAATCAGTCCGAAAGTGGGTCTGCTCGCACTGTGGATAACTGCACTCGCACCGGGCATCGTCCTGTTCGACCGGATGGCGCGGTATCATGGAATGCTCGGGCTACTCGCGACATGGAGTGTCTACCTGTTTCTGCGTGCCCTAGGAACCGGCAAAAAGCAGTTCATCGTCGGGTATACGCTCGTCACGCTATCCATGCTCCTGATCTATGTTCCGAGCCTGTTTCTAGTGGTGGGACAGTTCTGCTCGTTGGCGTATCATTGGCGGCGGGAGCGGCACGCACTGAAAATATTCGGGGCGATGGTGGTGTGTGCGATCTGTCTGTCGCCCGTTATACTCTGGCAGCTTGCCGCCCAGACCGGCGGTGGCGCGGTCGGGAATGGCATCAAGATTTCGGTAGAGGATCCTTCGGTCGGGCAAGGGATCGGCGGATTCATCCGCCGCGTCGGGTTGCCGGTATATATGTACTGTGTCGGGGAAACGATATATCCGTGGTCGTGGGCGGTCTCGATTCCGGGAATAGTGGGATCGCTGTTTGCATTTGCGATGGGAACGCGCTATCTGATTCGGGGACGGGATTTCGTGGTTCCGGTCGCGGTTGTCGTAACCACAGTGCTGTTCGGCGCGATCACGAGTGGCAAATTCGGGGCGTTGCAAACTCTCGGGAGTATGGGGAAGCGAAACTCGTTTCTGATCCCGCTGTTCTGTGTCACTGTCGCGACGGGCTTGATGACCATCCGGTCACGTCCCCTGCGTATCGGATTGATCGCGATACTTTTCGGCGTGTGGGGATATGCTAACTTCAACTACTGGACCGGTCGCGAGTTTTTGAATCCGAACTACACCGCGCCGTGGAATGCGGTCATGCAACGTCTGGATTCCGAAGGCTTCCGTGAGAACGCCATCATTATTACCGATGAGGATGTCGTGATGTACACGATGTCGCAAGGAAACACTAAAGTGCCCGTCGTTTCGCCGAATACACCGGGAATCGGTGGCTACGGACGGGTAGACAAGACGCTCGCGCTCGCCGCGAAAAAGCAGGAAGACCGCCGCTATATTTATTTTATCGGACGGGATCGCGGAAACCGTATCGCGGTCAATCTCGGCGACAGGGTTTGTGCGGCACTCGCGAACCAATACGAATGTGTCTACGAGGCGGGCTTTATGGAACGCAGTGAGTCCGAAAAATACTGGCTTGAAAAAATGATGAAACGACCGACACCACCCTATTATATCTGGGTAAAGCGATTCGACACACAGACACCGGCATCCGGGGTCACGGCTACCAGCAACATGCCGGGAGAATCCCGCCCATGAACGCTGTTCTCGAACCCGTAGAAAAATCGGTAGTGTATTCCAACGGCTCCGCCGTCGCCCCCCGCACGGTGAGTGCGTCGGGACGCACTAAAGCACGCCCGCGCTTGTCGCTCGTATTCCCGATTTACAACGAGTCCAAAGTGATTCCTTTTTTGCTCGAACGGGTAGACCTGGTTGTCGCCGAACTTTCCGCAGGTGCGGTTATAGAAGGTGCCGCCGAAAAACTTCCCGCGCTTTCGGTAGAAGTGATCTGTATCAACGACGGGTCGCGGGATGATTCGATCACACAATTGATCGCTGCTACGGAAACACGGTCGTATTTGCGGGTGATAGATTTTTCCCGCAACTTCGGGCATCAAGCAGCGGTGACGGCGGGAATGCACCACGCCACCGGGGATGCCGTCGCACTTCTGGATGCCGACCTGCAAGACCCGCCGGAACTGTTGGCAAAGATGATCGGTCGCTGGTTTGCCGGTGCCGATGTCGTGTATGCCGTGCGCACCAAGCGCGAAGGAGAAAGTGCGTTCAAAAAATGGACGGCGAGTCAGTTCTACACGTTACTGCGCCGCCTGACCAGCGTGGATATTCCCGCCGATACCGGTGACTTCCGTTTGATGGACCGGCGCGTCGTCAATGCCCTGAACCAGATGAACGAATCCCACCGGTTCTTGCGCGGCATGAGCGCGTGGGTTGGTTTCAAGCAAGAGCCGATCTATTATGAGCGTCCAGCACGGGTGGCGGGCGAAACGAAATATCCGTTGAAGAAGATGTTGCGCTTCGCGATGGACGCCCTGACATCGTTCTCCGACGCTCCGCTCAAACTGGCTACCAATATCGGTATCATCACCGCACTTTTTGCTCTGCTTTATGGCGGCGTCACCGTGATTCGCTACTTTACCAACCACGGCGAATGGCAAGCCGGATGGGCGAGTATTATCGCCTTGCTGACATTCCTGTCGGGGATACAGTTGATCACGCTCGGATTGGTCGGGGAGTATATCGGACGTATCTACGACGAGGTGAAACGTCGTCCGCTGTACCTCGTGTCGGAAGTCTACGGGAATGGGACGGAAGACGGTCACGCCTCCGGGGAATCTCATTGAGCCAAGCCACACAATCCACCAACCTCCGGTTCTATGGGGAAGGTCATCTAACACAATGAATTTCTCGGCGAAACATCGCGCCGTTCTGCTTCCGAACATGGTGGAGTTTCCCTCCATGAGCATGAAGCGGTATGCGCGGGAATTGACAACCGCTCTCGGTTCGTTGGGCGCGCCGGATTGGCAGTTTGAGGATCTGGAATGCCACCGTGTCGAGGAACTTATGCGCATCATGCCGGGAAAAATGGGCGAGGCATGGGCGAGTCGTGCCGGGCGGTTCATGCGCTACCCGCAGATGGCGAAACAGGCGGCGAAAAATGCCGCCGTTTGCCACGTGCTCGACCATAGCCACGCCAATCTTGTTTTCGCCCTCCCTCCGGAAAAATCAGTTCTCACCGTGCATGATGTGATCCCGCTTCTCGCCGCACGCGGGCTGATCCCGATCCCGGCGGGTCGGTTCACGCGGCTGAGTTTCCCGCTGATCCGCCTTCGTGCGATGAAAAAAGCCGGGAAAATCGTCGCCATCTCGGAAAATACCAAGCGCGACCTGATCGAGCACGGCGGCATTCCCGAGGAGAAGATCCACGTGGTGTACTACGGCGTCAATAAATCGTTCGGTCCCGTACCGGATATGGCCGACGACCGCGCCACCGAGCGGCGGATGCTCCTGTCCGAGCGACACAACATCGCCGACCCGGACGCCATCAAAATCATCCTTCAGGTGGCGACACCGACGCGGTACAAGAACACCCCGGCATTGCTGAACGCGCTACAATCGCTCCGGCAGGACAAGAGCCTTGGCGATAACGTTTATTTGCTGCGTGTCGGCGCGGATTTTTACCCCGACGAAGCGGAAATGATCCGGGAAAAGGGATTGACCGACCGCATTATCAATGCCGGTTCGATCTACGACGACGCCCTTCTCGCCCGGTATTATCGCGCCGCCGATGTGTTTGCGTTTCCGTCCATCTGGGAGGGGTTCGGCTGGCCCCCGCTGGAAGCGATGGCATGTGGAACGCCGGTCGTCACCAGCAATATCGCCTCGCTTCCCGAAGTCGTGGCGGATGCGGGAATCACGATAGATCCACAGGATCACGCCGGATTGGCGCGGGGTCTGCATGAGATCCTGACGCAACCGGGAAAGGTCGCCGAGCGGCGCGAGAAGTGTCTGCGTCAGGCGACGCGGTTTACGTGGCAAAAGTGCGCCGAAGGTACGTTAGCCGTGTACAACCGCCTGGCGAATAAGTCATAATCATTGAAATCATGGATGGTAGGGAGGGAAGCGTAATGAAAGTAATCATCACCGGAGCCACCGGTTTTATTGGCGGGCATGCCGCGAAAAGTTTTCTGGAAAGCGGTGCGACCGTAGTCGCTTCCGACAATGTATCGCGACGCGGAAATAGCGAAAATCTGAATCATTTGATGAGCCTGCCGCAAGCACGCACCCATTTGAAGTTTCAACACGCCGATATTCGCAACGAGAACGACATGAACCGTCTTGTCGCCGCGCACCCCGACGCGGACGCGGTATTGCATCTGTCGGGACAGGTCGCGGTGACGACCTCGGTGACGAATCCGCGTATGGATTTCGAGGCGAACGCCCTCGGGACGTTCAACGTGCTGGAGGCGGTGCGGCAATTCGCCCCGAACGCCACGCTTTTGTATGCCTCGACCAACAAGGTGTACGGCGGTATGGAGCAGATCGTTATCAC
>JACMIS010000108.1 GCA_014381035.1 Armatimonadota bacterium | reverse complement strand
GGCGCCTTCGGCGGACGCACCGGGTGCAGAAGAGACGTTAGCGTTTCGCTCGCCAGAAAACCGAACGCTCCCGCAAACCCGGAGGGTTCCCGCCGAAGGCGCCGGGTACCCGCTTGCGGGTGGGAACCGTTCACGGTCCGACAACCCAACCAACAAATCACGAAATCACCCAATAACCAAATCAAAATCAAAGAAGGCAGTTCTATCATGGCAGATAACAATACCCCGTTCCGCGTCGCGATCATCGGCACCGGACGCCCGCGCAATGCGGACGGTTCGACCGGTTTCGGGATGGCGCACGCGCACGCGAAAGGCTACAACGAATCCGGGAGCGAGATCGTCGCACTCTGCGACCTGGTCCCCGAACGGGCGGAGGAGTTTAGCCGGGAGAATGCGGGCGGTAAAGCAACCGTGTTCACCGATTACCCGCAAATGCTCGCCGAAATCAAACCGGACATCGTTTCGGTCTGCACCTGGCCCGCCCTGCATACCCCGATGGTTGTCGCCTGCGCGGAGGCGAATGTTCGGGCGATTCACTGCGAAAAGCCGATGGCTCCCAACTGGACGGACGCCAAATCCATGGCAGATGCCTGCCGGTCGCGCGGTATCCAGCTAACGTTCAACCACCAGCGCCGGTTCAATGGTCCGTTTCAAAAGGTGCGCAAATTGATTACGGCAGGCACTATCGGCGAAGTTGTGAGAATAGAGGGATCGTGCGGCGACCTGTTCGATTGGGGAACGCACTGGATCAATATGTTCCTGTTTTACAACGATGAAACGCCCGCCGAGTATGTGTTCGCGCAGATTGATGCGCGTCGTCCCCATGGGGCGTTCGGGGTGAAAATGGAAACGCAGGGCGTGGCGGTGATCAAGTTCACGAACGGCGTTTTCGCGACGCTGTACACGGGACTTGATGCGCAGAAGATCGCGGGCTGCGCGAACCGCATTGTCGGTAGCACTGGGGTAATTGAAGTGCTGTGGGAGAAGCCCTGGGTGCGCTACAAGAAGGACGGCGACAGCGACTGGCGTTTCCTTCCTGAAGCCGATGTCGCGGACGGTATCCACGGCGAGAACGCGAACACGCTCGGTGTCAGGGATGTTGTGGACGCGCTCCGCACCGGGCGCAAACCGCTCTGTTCGGTAGACAACGCGCTCCCCACAACGGAGATTATCTTCGCCGCTTACGAGTCGGCACGGCGACGCGGGCGGGTGGACCTGCCCCTGTCGGCGGGTGACAACGCGTTCCACGCGCTCCTTGCGGAGGGCGTTTACCCGGAGGCGGAAAGCGTGTAGTCGTGGTGACCTCTCCCGTTACCCCGGTCCGTTCGTGGGAATGAATTTCCACGAACGCCACCGCGTCATGTGGTCCAACTATCGGGGATCGCAATTACTCCTGATTCTGTAAAAAACAAATACCCCATTCCGGAACGTCCGTTCCGGAACGGGGTATAGGAGGTGTGGTGAAGAAAAATGGCACGATCACGGGCGTTCGACAAAGAGGCGGTGCTGGAAAAAGCGGTGCGCTTGTTCCGGTGCCGTGGATATGAGGCGGCTTCCGTGCAGGAGATCACAGAAGCGACCGGCTTGAGCCGTTCGAGTCTTTACGACACGTTCGGCGAAAAAAATGCACTCTATATGGCGGCACTGGATCACTACATCAGCCAGCGGGAGAAAGTGGCGTTCGAGGCATTGCACGCGCCCGGTTCCAAGAAAGCAGCGATACGTGCCGCATTCGATTGGATAATCGAGGAGGTCATCGGAAACCCGGAAGCGGGTTGCTTCGCTGTGAACGCCGCGACGGAGCTCGGTTCGTGCGATGAAGGGGTGCAGGAGGCGATCTCGCGGAGTGTCGCGCGGACTGTCGCGGCACTCGCCGACGCGGTTCGCGCAGGGCAACAGCAGGGGGAAATCTCCCCCGCCAAAGATTCTCGCGCCATCGCCGAGTTTCTCGTCAATG
>JACMIS010000801.1 GCA_014381035.1 Armatimonadota bacterium | reverse complement strand
GGGTGAGACGCGAGCGACCACGGCGTTGATCAGGAGCGCGACCACGAGCGTGAAGAACGCGTTCGCGAACAGCGAGATCGTGGTGAAGTACGGCCCGAACCCGACCTTTTCTGCCAGAATCACCCACCAGACGTTGGCGACTGTCAGCGGGAGACCGACCAACAGCACACTCCACCAGCGTAATAAATGTGCCGGGACCGTCGTTATCCCCGGCTTAACCGCATCGTCGTCGCTACCTACGTCGCCCGTCGTTGAGACCATGCCCCATTATACGGGCTTCACGGTACTAATTCCTGCCTGTACCCGGCACAGCCTTTGGGAGCGAAGATTTAACAATCGTGTACTGTTTCTTAATGTCCTCTTAAAGTTGCCTTAATAATGACTGGATAGAATGGGTTCGTTTAGTCGGTTCTGATCATTTTTTGACACACCCTCCGCGCATGTACGCGGCACCTTTTGGAGGCTTTATGAATTATTCTTGCATCCGTGTTTCTCACTACCATCGCTCGGCATTCACGCTGATTGAATTGCTCGTTGTTATCGCTATTATTGCTATCCTTGCCGCGATCCTTTTTCCTGTTTTCGCGCAAGCTCGTGAGAAAGCGCGGCAGGCGTCGTGCCTGTCCAACATGAAGCAGCTCGGCATCGCCGCAATGCAGTACGTGCAGGACTTCGACGAAACGTTTCCGCACACCTACAAAGACGGTCCGGGGGGAAGTGCCGCCGAGTACGTTCTGCTTCTGCCCTACTACAAAACGCTGGAAATCATGGCTTGCCCGTCCAGTGACGAATCCAACGGAGGAAGACTCCCGAACGGCGGCGCGGCGGGAAACCTTCGGGCGACGAAACCGGCGAACTTCCGTACCCACTACGGATACAACTGGGGACCGCTGATCTATGCGGGCGGTGGCTTACACGGCGCGGAGTACGCGGACTCGACCACCACCCCGACAACCAATGTGCAGGACGGCGTCCCGATGGCGGACCTGGTCGCACCCGCCGACGTATTCGTATACTCCGATAGTTACGACACCTACCGCCCGACGAACGGCTCCGAGTGGCTACTGGATTCCTACAGCGGTTCCAAGCGCAACAGTGCTTTGCGGCACGGTGCGCGTCTCAATGTCGCTTACGCGGATGGTCATGCGAAAAGCCTCGCATTCAAAGGCGTGACGATCAGCGGATCGGACTACCTGATCCCGGCGAACGAAGCGGATCGGTCGAAATGGTGTATCAACCCGAACGCCATCCTCCCGCTCACTGCGGCCGGCTACGCGATTCCCGATCAGCCCTGCGGCACACTTTTCACCAACGCCAATGTTGCCGCACTCGGCGGCGTTTACTGGCAAAACTAAACCAGCCCTGGGGGATAAAACCATGAACACGCGACACTTCGCATTTATCACTCTTACGGCATCGTTAGTAGGAGTCCTGTGTCTCACTAACGGGTGTGCATCGCCGGACGACTCGACGACTTCCAGCAATTCCGTCCCCGCGAACGGAACGACTGCGGCCGTATCGAACGCTTCGACAAGCGGTGGGGCATATCCCGGTATGCAAGGGGCGAAACTGACCGTCCCCAAAAAAACGGGTAAAGACGGGCATTAAACGATCTCCCGTCGATCCATGCGACCGCTACGAATTTTGTAGCGGTCGCTGATATTATTATCCCAAGGAACTTTTCATGCGTGATCGCCGCCGTGCCACCTTCCCGAAGCTACTTTGCTGTCTCACCGTCCTCGCCATCGCCTCAACATCGCCCGCTACCGCGCAAAAAACGAAGCCCGCGAAGCCGAAATCCCCCGCACAAAACGTAGCGAAGCCGCGCCCGTATCTGCACGCCCCCGCCGTTAATGAGTACGCGAGGCACGACCCGAGCGGCACGACGATCCTGCCCGAAGGCAAACTGCTCAAGCCGGTCGGTCGCGCCGTCCCGCTCGCCCAGTGGCCCCACGGTCTCGCCATCGCCCCGGACGGTAAAACCCTATTCATCCCGAGCGAGGGCGTCGGGCAGACGATCACGGATTGGGACACCGCCGCGCCGAAACCGACAGAGTTCGCGACCGGATTGGACGACGCCAAGAAGCGCAAGCCGAACGCCGGGGGGTGCGTCTTCTCGCCCGACGGAAAGACGCTGTTCTGGAGTGGCGGCGAGAACGGCGTGGTCTATCTCTTCGACGCCGCGACCCGGACACTGACCGCCGAAGTCTCCCTGAACGGTGAACTCGCGGGGCGCAAGTGGTCCGACAGCGACGCCATCGACATCGCGCTCAGCGCGGACGGCAAGTTCCTGTATTGCGCCGACGTGACCAATTTCCGCGTCGCCGTGATCGATGTTGACGCGCGGAAGATGGTCGGCTCCGTGGCGGTCGGTCGCTATCCCTACGCCCTCGCGCTTGTGAAAGGCGTCGTGTACGTCGCCAATATCGGCATGTTCGAGTACAGCAAGGTTCCCACACCCACCACCGGCGATTTTGACAAGCGCGGCTTGACCTTCCCGCCCTACGGCTTCCCCAGCAAAGAAGCAACCGAAGGCGTCGAATTCGAGGGGCGCAAAATCCCCGGACTGGGCGACCCGAACGTCCCCGAATCGTTCTCGGTCTGGGGCATCGACGTTTCCGACCCGACCGCCCCCAAAATCGTCCGGCGGGTCAAAACCGGGCTCGCCGTCGGTGCGCCGTCCGACGCCGGGAGCACGGTCGGCGGGAGCGGTCCCAACTTCCTGCTCGCACACGGCACCGACCTGTACATCTCCGACAACAATAACGACCTGATCGAACGGCTCGACACGGTTTCCGGCACCATCACGATGCGCGTGAAGTTGAACCCGTCGCCGCTCGTCTCCGGACTGCGCGGCGTCGCCCCGGCGGGCATGGCGATCACGCCCGACGGTTCGCGCCTGTATGTCACCGAACCGGGCATCAACGCCCTCGGCGTGATCGACACGAAAAGCGGCAAACTGCTCGGACACATCCCGACCGCCTGGTACCCGTACCGCGTCGCGCTTTCCCCGGACGGCAACAAACTGCTCACGGTCTGTTTTCGCGGCTTCGGGAACGGCCCCAACGGCGGCAAAAACATCCCGAACAGCCCCTATCTCGGCTTGAAAGGCGCGTTAGTCGTCGCCGACGTTCCCACCGATGCCGCGCTTGTTGGCATGACCCGCGACACGCTCGCTTATAACGGCATCGTGGACAAAAGCGCGGACCGCGCCGCGCTGTCGTCCCCGCTGATCCCGACACAGCCTGGCAAACCGTCGGACCAGATCAAGTACGTCGTTTTCATCACCAAGGAGAACCACACTTATGACGCGATTTTCGACCGGATTCC
>JACMIS010000800.1 GCA_014381035.1 Armatimonadota bacterium | reverse complement strand
TCATCTGGTTCGGCATCGGCGAGGAGGCGAAGACATTTCTGATCGCGTTCGGTGTGTTCTTTCCCTTGTATTTGAATACGTATCACGGGATTCGCTCCGTAGACACCGATCTGGTGGAAATGGCGCGGGCATACGGTTTGCGCGGGCTGCCGTTGTTCTGGCATGTGCTTCTGCCGGGAGCGATGCCGTCGGTGCTGGTCGGTCTGCGGTTCGCACTCGGCTCGATGTGGTTGACGCTGATCGCCGCCGAAGCCCTTGCCGCGCAGTCGGGCATCGGCTACCTGACCACGACCGCCCGCGAGTTCATGCAAACGGACGTGGTGCTGGTTGGCGCACTGCTTTACGCCTTGCTCGGTAAATTAGCCGATACGGCGGTACGATTTTTAGAAGGGTATCTATTACGTTGGAAAACGGCGCGAGCATCCGCATAGACGGTGTGTCGAAGGCATACGGGGAGCGGCAGGTACTGACGGATATTTCGCTGAGCATCGCTCCCGGCGAGTTCGTCGCGGTCGTCGGCAAATCCGGCTGTGGCAAGTCGACTCTGCTACGGCTTGTGGCGGGACTGGAATCCGAGACCACCGGGACTATTTCGGTTTCGGGCGATGCCCGCATGATGTTTCAGGATGCCCGTCTCCTGCCCTGGAAGCGCGTCGGTGAGAATGTCGCTCTCGGCTTGGAGCGTGGGAGCCCGCCGAACAGCGTCACCGACGCGTTGGCACAGGTCGGACTCGGGGACAGGGTGCGTGATTATCCCGCCGTGCTGTCCGGGGGGCAGAGACAGCGCGTCGCGCTCGCCCGCGCTCTCGCCTCTGCCCCGCCTTTGTTGCTGTTAGACGAGCCGCTCGGGGCACTGGACGCCCTGACCCGCGCCGAAATGCAAGCCCTGCTTTCCGATCTGTGGCGCGAACGCGGCTTCACCGCACTGTTGGTCACGCACGACATTGAGGAAGCGGTACTGCTCGCTGACCGTGTGATACTTCTGGAGAGCGGTCATATCGCCTACGTCGCTGTCGTTAACGAACCGCGCCCGCGTCGCCGGGGGAATGCCGAGATCGCCGCACTGACCGACGAATTGCTGGCAAGAATCCTTCAACCGGAGACCGCGATGAACTTCGCCCCCTCTTTCGTGATTTAGTATCACGGGTTAAAACCGGTGATACACTTACGCATCTCCGTATTGCGTAAAAGGAACTGGTGTTATGAGTGATGGCGGGAAACTGGTGGTCGGCTTTTTGCTCGTGATCGTCGCCCTGTGGATCCTCGGTCAGATTTTTGCCGCCACCATCGGCTACTTCATTCTGGCACTGATCATCGGCGTCATCATCGCCCTCATCGTCGCGCTGGTCCGTGTCTCGCTTCGCGCCAATGCTTCACCGAAATCACCGCTTGGGGATAAAGCCGACAGGATCGCGGAGCAAAAACTCAAGCAAGTGGAACGCAAGATGGAAGCCGAGCGGCTCAAACACTGAGCGGAATAAAAGCGATGAACTCACCTGCCAGTGAACAGTTAGCGCGGCGTATCTCGTGGTTCGAAAACTACACAGATGCGCTTTCAAATCACCCCACGACATCAGAATCAAGGGAAGAGCCATATCGATGCCCGTGTCGTCGCTATAAAACGTTGGCAGAGCGCGGAGCGTTCGAGATTTGCCCGGTCTGCTCCTGGGAGGACGACGGGCAGGACGACCACGACGCCGATACGATTCGCGGTGGTCCCAACGGTGCTTCAAGCCTGACACAGGCGAGAGCCAATTACAAAACCCTTGGGGCGATGGAACAACGATTTGTCGAGAGTGTTCTCCCCCGCTACGTGACGAGCAATAGTACGCAGGAAACGCGCCGCCGTCCGTCGAACAAATAACATTATCCCCGAAACGATACGGACGGCAGGAGCGTACACAACAGCAGGCTATGGCAACACAACCCCTTCACGACGACATGGAAAAGGTGCTTTTCAGCGCGGACCAGATTCAGGAGCGAATCACGGTGCTCGGCGCGGAGATAGCCCGCGACTATTCCGATAAAGAGCCGCATCTCGTCACGATTTTGAAAGGCTCGATCCCGTTTATCGCGGACCTCATGCGTGCGATTGACGTTCCGATGACCTTAGACGTTTTAGGTGTCTCGTCTTACGCGGGAACGCAATCCTCGGGCGAAGTCCGCCTCACGAAAGATCTGGACGATGCGATTGAAGGTCGGCATGTTATCGTCATCGAAGACATCATTGACACCGGGCTGACCCTTTCCTATGTGTTGCGCAACCTGCGACAGCGTATGCCCGCGTCGGTAAAAGTGGTAACGTTTCTCGATAAACCGTCCGGGCGCGGAACCCAGATCGAAGCGGACTATGTCGGCTTCACGATCCCCGGCGGCTTCGTCGTCGGCTACGGGCTCGACTGGAACCAGCGATACCGTAACCTGCCGTATGTCGGCATCCTGAAGCGTGAAGTGTACGCCGGACCGTTTTAGAAGGAGTCTCGCTTGTGATTGAGTTTGCTGAACCGCGTGTGATTCGGACTGCGGCCGAAAACGACATCGAACTGCTACAGACGCATGTGCCGAAAGGCGATCCGACGTTACATGCCAAACGCTACGAGCAACAGAAAAGCGGCGACGCTACGTATCTGATCGCCGTACAGGGAGATATTCCCATCGGTCATGCGCTACTCAAGTGGAAGGGCGCGACCGACGAACCGATAGCCGGAAACCTTGCCGACCCGACGCCCGATGTCGAGGACTTATTCGTTCACGAAGCGCACCGCAACCGGAGGGTGGGTTCGCGACTCTTAGAAATGGCGGAACGACTCGCCCGCGAACGTGAGTACAAACAGATAGGCTTGAGTTGCGGCGCGGATAATACCGATGCGCGGGCGTTGTACACGGCGCGGGGCTATCTGGACAGCGGGATCGCGCCGTATACTCTCTCCGGCAAATATAAGGACGCCAAGGGGGCGGACGGGGAATGGACGGAGCGGGATTGCACGTATTTCCTTTTGCCGCTTGTCGAAGTAGTGCCCGAAGCCGCCACAGAAACGAACATGGAAAATAATAATACCAACACGGCAGAAGAAACGCCGCAACAAACCACGCTTTCCGAAACGAACACCCCGCCAAAAACACCGGAAAAACCGGTGTCCGAGCAGGTGGTAGATTTCGCGTTCGGCGTCGCGCTGACGGCGGCGGAAGCCCTGGAAAAAGCGGTGCGGTCCGCGCAGTCGGAAGCACCGGCGGTTTGGGAAGCGTTGCAGGAAAAAGGACGACCCGCCCGCCAGAAGTTAGTACAGTCACTTCGGGAGGAGACGCAGGAAGAAACGGACGCCGTGGCGCAGGGGAAAGTGGAAACGACACCTTCCGGAGACGGCGATACTCCGGCGGTGACAAAGCCGGTCGAGCCCACGTTGCCGATCAAACCGGCACCACGCCCGTTCGGTTTCGGGCGAATCGGAAGCGTGAGCGCGGAGGACGAGATCAAGGCGCTGGAAGACCGCGTTAAAACGCTGGAGCGCGAAGTCGTCAGCCCGTCGGTTGTCGTCGCCACGAACGACGCGCCTCTGGTGACCGAGGAAGCGGTGAACGTCGCCGAGCAAACGTCCGCTGAAAAAGGGACCGCGCTGGTAGACTTCACGCCGGAAAGTAGCGAAGGCGACGCCCTGACCAATTCGCCCTACGCGATTACCGATGACGAAGAGCGTGCTGTCGTGCCGTCGCAAACCGGGGAGTTCGTTCCTTCCATGGAAGCCGAATCGTCGCCGGAAACCGTCGCCGCGCTCGTGGATGGTGCCGAATCGCCCGAAACCGAAGTCGCCGACGGGGAAACGAAACTCGCCCCCGCGAAAGGCAAGCGTAGCAAGAAAACTACCAGCGAAGCATCCGCCGGGACCGATCCCGCCGATGATTCTAACGCGATGACCGTGGAAGAGTTAGAAGCGTAGATGGGGGCGGACGCGGTCACTGCGCCGCGCCTTCTGCTCGCTTCTGCGTCACCGCGCCGCCGGGAACTGCTCTCGCTCCTCGGCGTGCGTTTCACCGTGGTCGTGTCGCGCTTTGGCGAAGACTCGCTCAAGCATCTGACCGACCCGGTGGAATATGTCCGCGCCGCCGCGCTCGGAAAAGCGGCGGAGGTGGCGTCGCGCCGCCCCGGTATTACGCTCGGTTGTGATACCGACGTTGTTTCCCCGGACGGTGTGATTCTGGGGAAACCGACCGACGCGGACGATGCGAAGCGACTTCTCCGCTCCCTATCCGGAAAAACGCACTCGGTGTATTCCGGTGTCGCGCTTTTAGAGAGCGATGAGAACGGCGCGGTCACGCGCCGCGATGTGCGTGTCGTGGAAACGCGGGTAACATTCGACACCCTTTCCGAAGCCGCCATAAATGCCTACGTCGCCACCGGCGATCCCCTGGACAAGGCGGGGGCATACGGCATACAAAGCGGCGCACTCGCATTCGTTTCCCGCGTGGACGGTGACTTGTCGAATGTGATCGGCTTGCCGCTACCGACGCTCCGCGCAATGCTGGAGGATTTTGACGTGCCGCTTCACAAGTAGGTTTTGGATTTTGGGTTTTCGGGGGTCTGGCTTGTCGTATCGCCGCCGGTAACGCTTCCCCAAGCGAGGCAACCTAACACCCAAAAACCAACACCCTCTCCTGGCATGAAACTTGCGGAATATCCTTCGCCTGTGTCTATTCCACCCACTTCTTCTAAAAATCCTTTCGTCTGGCTTGTCGGGCATAAACCGCGATCCAGAGGGACAGTACCGACCTGGGTACCCCGCCGGGACCGGGGCGCACTGTATATCTGGGAATGGGCGATGATCTCGGCACTTATCGCCGTGGTGCTCACCATTTCACTTCCGGCGTACAAAAGAGCGGCGGGTGCGGCGCGAGCGGCAGCATGTTCGTCGAACCTGCAACGCTTGAACCAGATGGTTTCGATGTACGTTCAGGATTACGACGCCATGTACCCGCCGCTCCCGCCGCTGGGTGATTTCACGCTCGCTACGCGCCCGATTCAGCAATCCGAGGATGCCTGGACCGAACGGCTCGCGCCCTACCGTGAAGCGCGTAAATCCGAGAAGCAGGACCCTTATATTTGTCCCGCAACGGATGAGGATGTGATGACGTACGCTTACAACGCCGCGCTCGGGGGGCGTATCTTTCCGGAGTATGACCCGAAGGGGACACCAACAAACGAATCGGAGATCAAAGTCCCCACGCAAACCTATGCCATCTGGGATACGGCAAACCGTGCGGGTGCAAACGCAATTGTCGGCTATCGTTATTACAGTGGGGCACGCCGCGACGGCAAGTACCAAGTCGGCGATCTGGTCCTGCCTTCGCGTGCGATCAAGGAAGATTGGATCAAGCCCCGCCATAACGGTGCGACGGCGGTTCTCTTCTGCGACGGGCATATTTCCCGCCTTGCCGACTCCGGGATTCGTGTGGAGCAGGCGGAGAACCCGTTCGACCCCGCCGCGAATGTCGCCGTAGTGGCTCCCAACAGTGAGATCGCCCCATCGCCGACTTCAGGGAAATCAGAGGGCGACGTTTCCCCACCGGTAACAAAGTAATATTCGGAAATGACCAGTGCGAATCATCGCGGAATATCGTCGAAAAGTCGTCGTCGGTGTCCGATAGTGCCTCCGCACGAGTGAGACCGACGACTTTTCCATCGGTTTTTGCCCCCCATTCGCATCCCCTGTGCAAATCGTCGCGCCAGTGGGTACTATATATCGTATTTCAGGAACCGGGCACCCATAAATAAGCCTCTAATCGAACCAATTTGGGATGGAAACAGGCGCGATCCCCGGTGTACGACAGCGGGAATGCG
>JACMIS010000107.1 GCA_014381035.1 Armatimonadota bacterium | reverse complement strand
CGCACGTCGTTCGTGATCGCGCACCGCCTTTCGACGATCATCAAGGCGGACAAGATCGTCGTGATGGAAAAAGGCGAGGTAGTGGAAATGGGCAACCACACCGAACTGCTGGCACAGGGAGGCGTTTATGCTCGGTTGTATGCCGAGCAGTTCCGCGTCGAACTGTCGGCGTCGGCGGCGCGGGAATACACGAACGGCGTCTCGTCGGTGCCGGAGAAAGCGGAGGTAGTCTTCGCGCGATGAGAGCATTTCTGCAAAGATGGCTGATACCTACCGTTCGTGCCACCGCGATTTTTTTTGTTGTCTTTGCCGGTTGCGAGGCGATCATATACGGAGTAGTTTCCCCTATAGCATACTCATACAGTTCCGCAACATGGGGCGAGCGCAACCGAGCGCATGTCGCGGCATCAGAGCCTGGAATAATAGCCGAACCAGAATTTGATGCGGCAGTTATTGCTATGTTGTCGATGCTTATTCTCGCATTGCCTTCGGGACTTATTGGAGTCATCGCATCCCGTGCGGTGGAACGCAGTATCAGCGATGATCAGCAGGTTGCAGAGTACGAGCGGGACTTCGCGGGCAGGTCCCGCTTCACGGGTGACAAGCGTGACGAGTTAGCCGATGATTAGCAACGACTATAGTTCGCAAGAGTTCGTCTGGCACATTTGCTCCTGTAGCGACGAACGCGGTTTTTTCGACGCTTACGTTCTGGAGCACGTACCGACGACGCGACGGTTGCCGCCGATACTCGCGCGAGATTTGCGTGAGTTGCCACGGAACAAGCGGCGTACTTGGCGTGAAGACGCAATAGAGCAGTTGTCCGAGGAACTGCGTTCGGCGGGAGTCGAACCGCAACCTGTGCCGCCACCGGGAAACGGTGTCAAGAGAGCCGGGAAGCCGCGTTGGTCCGACGCGGCGACAGAAACACTGGCTGAATCATGACAATTGATAAAGATCAGAGCGAACCATTGATTTCCGAAGCCCGGGCCGCGTTCACTGGTTTTTCGGATTGGCGGTGGAACAACGCGAAGAACGATTACTACGATGGCTTCGCCCTATGGGGCGAATACCTTCACGCGGATGAACACGGCGACGGCACACGCTTCTTCGTCACGTTCAGTCTTCGTAACGACGGTTGGACAGGCGACCTGACCACAGGGCAACCGGCGTTTTATTGGTCGGACGCGGATATCGGCGATGCAATGTTGGTGGGTACCCTGCCGGTGGGAACGTTGGGCGATGCGATCCGAGTTTTGAAGGCGCGGATGCGGACTTTGTTCGCCGCACTCACCGGAGAAACGGGACTCCCGGAACCGAACCCTTAGAAACAAATGGATAATTTCAAGCGAATCCTTCTCTACCTGAAGCCCTACCGGGTGCGCGTCGCGCTGTCGGTAGGGCTGATGTTTCTGGTCACGCTGTCGGCGATTCCGATGCCGCTTTTCCAGCAACAGGTTCTGGATGTCGCGATTCCGAACCGCGATACGAAACTTCTCGTCTACATCTTCTTCGGGATTCTCGCCCTGTATGCCGTGCGCGGCGGCGTGTCATATGCCCTGCAATACATCATCGGGTGGCTTGGTCAGCGCGTCGTGTTTGATCTGCGCTTTCAGTCGTACCGCCACCTGCAACGCCTCTCGCTCGCCTATTACGACGGGCGGCAACCGGGCAAGATCATGGCACGGCTTACCGGCGACATCGACGCGATCCAGCAGACCCTGACGCAGGGTATGGTTTTCCTGATCACCGACCTCGCGACAATCGTGATCGTTCTGAGCTGGCTGTTCTATCTCGAATGGCGGCTCGCGCTTCTAACGCTGTGCGTTCTGCCGCTCTACGTCGTCAACTACAAACTGCTCCTCAGCCGAATCCGCACCGTTTCCGTGGAACTGCGCGAGCGGTGGGAGCGAATGATTTCCGGTCTGACCGAAAAACTGATCGCCGTCGCGGTAGTGAAAGCGTTCGCGCACGAGCACCACGAGACGGAAGTATTCATGCAGACCGTGAAGTCGAACTTCGAGCTGGCGATGGAGCAGACGAAACTCAACCGGTTCCTGGGATCGACCTCGCAGATCATCCGTATGACCGGCACGGCGGCGTTGCTCTGGTGGGGCGGCGCGTTGGTCAAGGGCGAGAAACTGACGGCGGGCGAACTGTTCGCGTTCCACTCGTATCTGGCGTATCTGTATGACCCGGCGGTGCGCCTCG
>JACMIS010000799.1 GCA_014381035.1 Armatimonadota bacterium | reverse complement strand
TCCATGTACACGAAGCCACGGGACAGAATCTCGGGACCGGAAACGATCTCGCCGGTTTCGCGATTCAGCCCGACGACCAGGACCACGAACCCGTCTTCCGCCAGGTGCTGTCGGTCGCGTAGGACAACCTCGTGAATCGCGCCGGAGCCGGATGAATCCACCAGAACCGCGCCGCTCGGGATGCGGTCCACGACTTTGCCCTCGGTGTCGTTCAGTTCCAGAACGTCGCCGATAGACAGATGGAACGTATCTTCCTTACGCCAGCCCATTTCTTGCGCGATGACGTTATAGCGGCGGAGCATGCGTGCCTCGCCGTGGACCGGGATCGCGTAGCGCGGGTTGACGATGTTGAGGACGAGTTTCAGTTCCTCGGAGTAACCGTGCCCGGAAACGTGGACCGGCATGATCGTATCGTAGATGACGTTCGCGCCGCGCTCGATCAAACGGTTGACGACGCGCCAGACCGCGTCCTCGTTGCCCGGAATCGGCGACGCCGAAAGAATGATCGTGTCGTTCTCTTGAATCCGGACCTGACGGTGGTCGTCGTTCGCCATGCGCGACAGACCAGCGAGAGGCTCGCCCTGCGAACCAGTCGTCAGGATCACCAGTTCCGCCGCACGGACCGAGCCGGTGTCCTCGGCACGGATCCGAATGCCCTCCGGCACCTGAAGATAGCCTGCCGACGACGCGAACTCGAAGTTGGTTTGTATCGAGCGACCGACTGCCGCGACTTTACGTCCGAACTTCTGCGCCGAGTTGACCGCCATTTGCATCCGGTGGATCTGCGACGCGAACGACGCGATGATGACGCGCCCCGGTGCTTCCCGGATGATCCGATCAAACGTTTGCCCGACGATCTGCTCCGACGGAACAAAGCCGGGTCGCTCGACGTTGGTCGTGTCCGAGACCAATCCGAGCACACCTTCCTCCGAGATCCGCGCCAGTTTCGCCACATCGAACAGCAAACCGTCTACCGGGGTCTGGTCGAACTTGAAGTCCCCGGTGTGGATCATGGTTCCGGCAGGTGTGCGAATCGCCAGCGCGAACGAATCCGGGATCGAGTGCGAAACGCGGATCGGTTCCACGGTAAAGTGCCCGATAGACAGAATATCGTCCGGTCCGAACTCCCGGAGCGTCACCTGACCGAGGATTTTTCGCTCCGACAAACGCCCTTTCGCCAGCCCCAGAGCGAGTTTGGGACCATACACGGGAACATTATCCAGTTGGGGCAGGATGTGCGCGAGACCGCCGATATGGTCCTCGTGACCGTGCGTTAAAACAATCGCCTGTACCGCTTCCTTGTTCTCGATGAGCCAGCGGACGTCGGGAACCACGACATCCACGCCGAACATATCGTCATCCGGGAACTTCAAGCCGCAGTCTACGACCAATATCTGGTCACGGACCTGATAGGCGTACATATTCTTGCCGATTTCGCCGACTCCCCCGAGGGGAATAAAGCGCAATGTGCCTTCCGGCAACGTTTCCAAAAAAGTATTCGCTCCTTGCGTCTATAAAAATAGCCTCGCTATTATACCGCATCGCAGGGAGTAAGAACGGCGCGAAACGCGGACAAGCGTTATACTGATGCCAATCCGCCGTGAATCTTCTCGTCCTTTCTCCGTGGTTCCCCTGTCCTCCCGATAACGGATCACGCCTGCGGGCGTTCCATTTACTTCGGGAATGGGCGAAAGCCGGTCATTCTATCCGCCTCGTCACCGGTTTGCAGGAGGATATTGCGGGTCGCGCCGACCGGAAAATGCTACAAGCAATCTGTGAGTCCGTCACGGTTTTCCCATGGCAGTGGCACGATGGCAAATCGCGAAGTCGTCTGCCATCGTTGCTTTCCTCGGTCCCGCGTTCGATTACGGAAACGGACAACTCCGCCATGCTTGACGCCATGAGGGGGGAGCTTGCGCGGAAACCCGATGCGTGTGTGGCGATGGAACTCGCTTCAGCACCCTTCATCCCGCTCGATACAAACGGCGTAGCGGTGGTTTTGGAGCAAGTAGAGGTTTCCGGGGTGGCTCGGGCGGTGAGCGAGGCGCGGGGCACGAAGGCGAAACTGCGAACCGCGCTGACACGCGCGAAGCACGACTACTACTGGCACCGCGAACTGAAACGGTTCGCTGCATTGACAGCAGTCTCGGAAGAAGAAGCCGCCGCTGTCCGATCCCTGGTCGGAGGTGGGAAGCCGCCAGTCATTGTGGCTCCGAACGGCGTGGATACGGAGTACTACCCGCCGCAGGAGGCGATGCCGATTCCGGGACGCATGATCTACAACGGTTCCCTCACCTATGGACCGAACCGCGAAGCCGTCTCCTATTTTGTGGGAGAAATTCTGCCATTGATCGCTAAAAATCTCCCGGACGTACATCTTGTCGTGACCGGCGCGGTTCCCGACGACGCAAAAGAGCAGTTCGCCGGAAATTCCCGGATATTGCTCACCGGATTTCTTCCCGACATTCGCCCGGTTCTCGCGTCCGCTATGATTTGCGCGGTGCCGCTCAAGACCGGTGGGGGAACCCGTCTTAAGATTCTGGAAGCATGGGCGGCAGGTATACCGGTGGTTTCGACGCGGGTGGGGGCAAACGGGCTCGCCGGAAGCGAAGACGGAACGCACTTACTTCTCGCCGACACGAGCGAAACCTTCGCCGAGGCATGTACACAACTCCTGACGCAACCGGGACAGAGAAAACGCCTCGCAACAAATGCACGTCGGCTTGCCGAGGAACGATACAATTGGCGTGATCTCGCGGCGCAGATTACCGGACTCATTGAGACGCCGCACGGAAGTTGATCCCGGAACTCTTCAGCGTCAGAATCTCTCCGAATACGCCAAATCATCATGGACCTTTCCGTCATCATCGTCAACTGGAACACGAAAGCACTATTGCTTGACTGCTTGAAGACGGTCAAGGACAACATTTCGTCATCGGGGTCGCCTACAGAGGTTTTTATCGTGGACAACGGCTCGCACGACGGATCGGAAGATGCGGTGCGGGATGCTTTCCCCGATTTCGGTGTTTTTGTCAGCCCGCAAAATCTCGGTTTTGCGGGCGGAAATAACGTCGCTCTTAAGCTCGCATCGGGGCGATACTGTTTGCTGTT
>JACMIS010000798.1 GCA_014381035.1 Armatimonadota bacterium | reverse complement strand
TTGACCGGTTCCATAGACAGTGATCGGGTCGCCGCGTAATGCCTGCCCGACAAAATTCGGTACGACCCGTCCGTCTGACAGACGCATGCGTTCGCCATACGTGTTGAAGATACGGACGATTTTCGCGTCCACGCCGTGATAGCGGCGGTACGCGATTGTCATCGCTTCGCCGTAGCGTTTCGCTTCATCGTAGCAACCGCGTGTGCCGACAGGGTTGACGTTCCCCCAGTATTCCTCGGTTTGTGGGTGGACGAGTGGGTCGCCGTATACCTCGGACGTGGACGCGATCAGAAAGCGTGCGCCTTTCGCTTTGGCGAGTTCCAACCCGTGGTACGTCCCGAACCCATTCACGCGCAAGATCTCGACGGCTTTTGTCGCAAAATCCACCGGCGAAGCGGGCGACGCCATGTGGTAGATAACGTCAACCTCGCCCGGAAAAGACAGCCCGTTTGAGACGTCGGCATTTTCCCAGGAGAAGCGTGGTTCGTTCGCCAGATGGGACAGATTATCCGCGGAACCGGTCAGTAGATTGTCGAATGCGACAACCTCGTAGCCTTCGGCGAGAAGGCGGTCGCACATGTGCGACCCTAAAAATCCGGCACCGCCGGTGACAAGAGCGCGTGGCATAAAAGCGTTCAAGAGCCTTTCTGTAGATCGTTTCGGCGCGTCATTGCGGCGTTCACTGGGCGGGAGATTCCGTCACAGCGTAGTGAAAGAATAACCGAAACCGCCGCGGAAAGTCAATTCTGTGAAGGCGCGAAGAGCGATAACGGCAACGCCGCGTAGAAAAATTCGGGCAAAATACCGTCCGGCAACCCGGACACACCACCGTCCCCGGTTTCGACGACGGTCCATTCATCGGACTCTGTGCGGGCAACGTCCAGGCTCAGGAAGCGACTTTCAAAACGACAGGCGATCTCGCGCCACGTTTCGATGTTGTCATCAAAATCGCTTGCAACCGCGAACGGGGCGTGGACAAGGCATTCTCCGTCCATGAAAAACAAGCGATGCTCTTCATGGAGTGGTTGCCCGAACGACGTTTCCCCGACAATACGCAGAGGCACGAAACGGCGTAATACGAAGCCGCCCGCGAAATCCGGTCCCCGATACTCCCCGAGTGCCGTCAGGACCGACTCAAAATGGTCACGCTCACAACCTTCCGGCAAAAAACAGGCTTCCTTCCAGCGGTGCTTCGCCGACTTGACATAATCCTTAACGATAGCGGAGGGGCGTCCCCACTCCTGATACAAATGCCACGCCGTAGTGAGATCCGCTCCGATTGTCCAGACCGATTCCGGTGTGACACCAGCAAGATGCTGGTACGCGTTCGGCAAATAATGCGCTTGCGCGTACTGCTTTGGGTCCGTAATCAATCGAAAGCCACGATCCTGTAGCAAATCATAAAGCGTGGCATACTCCGCGCCGGAGAGCATCCACCCCCGGTACAGAAGCGGAGCCCCCGGTCGCGGTGCTTCCGGTGTCGCAGCAAGAGTGCGTTTCAGATCATTTTCCCGGAGCGATTCGAGATGGAACAAGACAACCGAGAAACCGTGATGCGTCGCCGCCCGCGCTTCGTCCGCGAAATCGGGGTCAGGCACCTTTTTGTCGTACATGTCAGAGGGCAAGAGTAGATACATCGCTATACTCATCCGCAAACAGCGTATCCACCGATGCTGTGAGACCGGGGAAGAGAACCGAATAAGTCATCCGGCGGGTGGTGATACCGGCAATATCCACTTGCGGTGTGGTCTCTGGGGTAGCGGGCGTTGGGATCGTGGGCGGTTCCAAAACGGCGGGCATGGTCGTATTCTCCTCTCGCTATGATACCGCTTTCACCGCCCCGAACGCCGCCGAGACCGTGTTTTTGTGCAGGATCTCGATCTGAGCAAAGCCGACTTTACGGAGCAGGTCGAGTTGATACCAGAGCGGACGGGGCGTGTCCTCTTTCGCGATATACGCGAAAACCCTGTCGCGGTACTCTTCGCCGTTCAGCCCGGCGAGGTAGGTGCCGTAGCGGGACCACATCTGCGCTTGCACGCCGGGGTGCGAGGATTCCACCAGGTCGGAGATCCAGAGCGAACCGCCGGGGCGTAGTGCCGCGAACAGCTTCGCGAACACCGCTTCCCATTCGGAGTCGGTTCGCAGATGGTGCAGCACGGACCCGGCGACGATGAGGTCGAAGATGCCGTCGCCGATTTCCCATTCCCGAATGTCTCTTTGAACAGTAGTGACACTGCCCACGGTCGCCGCCGAAACGCGGTCCCTCGCACGTGTCAGCATCGGCTCCGACAGGTCGTTGAGAGTTACATTCCGGTTCGGTAAGCGTTCCAGTAGGGCAAGCGAAAAGTTGCCCGCGCCGCACCCGATGTCCAGAATACTGGCGGCATTCGGCGTCACTGATAAGGCGGCGTCGGCGATAAGGTCCAAGGCCAGTGCGGCGTCTATCAGGGCGGTCTGACCGGTCTCACGCTGACTAAACCGCTCCACATCGGCGTCGAAACGGGCGCGAATCTCTTCGACGGTTGATTTCTGATTCATCGTGTCTCACGTAGTTCCTTTTACACCCAGTGTAGTAGAACTCTGGATATAAATCCAGTCAATAAATCGAATCGAAAACAAGGTGTTATCTATGAGACGCGGGCACGGCATCGTGGTGTCTTTCCGTATTATATAGAGCACTCTATACGCGGGGCGGACTGTCACAATGAAAAAAGACCTGATTCTACGCATGATCGAACAACTAGGCGGAGTGATCGCACGGATCATGAATTTCAACCGGAGCGGCAATTACGAGGAGGCGCAGACGCATCTCAACCAGACGTTCCGTCTCGCTGTCGGTTTTGACCGGGATTTCATCGAAAAAGCAACTCCTGATTCGCTGGTTGCTCTCTTGATCGCCGACAAACCGCCCTCGGTGTGGCTGGAACCCGCCTGCATTCTCGTCCGGCTACTGCATGAGCAGGCATTCATCCACCGAGCGGTAGGAAGTCACGAAAAGGCGACCAACGCAGATTTGAAGGCACTGTCTCTACTGCTCACAATCCAGAAAAAGGCGGATGGAAGGGAACTTCTTGCCATCACGCCGGGTGTCGTAGAACTGGTTGGAGGTCTTCCGCTAGATGAACTCCCCCCGTTTTTGCAGGAAGCAATAGCGCAGTACAGATCCCAGCACCCCAAAAAATAACAAACCGGATCGGGAAGCAATGTTTTGGCGCGGGTCGTTCGTGCAAAAACGACGCGGGAGTGCGCACCAGGGCGCACTCCCGCAATCGGGTCGCGGAAAGGATACGCCCAAAACTACTCCTCTTCGATCAGTAGCGTGACGCGATAATTCACCACTGATCTCCAGGTAATATCAATGCGCACATCAACGAACCCCACTCCGGGGACGACATCGAGCACCCGGCACACGGCGAGCCCCATGTTGCACTTCGCCTCGCCGCGCACCCACTCCGCGACGGACGCGAACACCGCCGAGCTGCCCCGAACGCGGGCTGTCCCGCTGGATTGAACCCGGTGGATGAATACGCCCTTGTTGGTGCCGAAACCTCGTACTGTAACCAATGCCATGCTACGTTACCCTTCATGAAAGGCTTTATTCCGTATCCCTGCACGAGAAACGGTTCCTTCGTTAGGCGGTATATATCGTAGCGACCCTGAAAGCAAGGCATCCGTGAAATAGTAGACGTTGACTGTCAAATGGCAACGTTTAGCACGATTTTTGCACTGCGTACGAACTATTTCGTGACTTCGCGTACGTCCACGAGGCGACCGGCGATTGCCGCCGCTGCTGCCATCGTCGGGGAGACGAGGTGAGTACGCCCGCCCTTACCCTGCCGCCCCTCGAAGTTGCGGTTCGACGTGGACGCGCACCGCTCGCCCGGCTGCAGAATATCCGGGTTCATGCCGAGGCACATCGAGCAACCGGGCTCGCGCCACTCGAAACCGGCGGCTTGGAACACTTTGTCGAGACCCTCGGCTTCGGCTTGTCGCTTCACCGGGTAGGAGCCGGGGACGCACAGAGCGCGGAGTCCGTCCTTCACCTTTTTGCCCGCCAGAATCGCGGCTGCGGAACGCAGGTCTTCGATGCGCCCGTTGGTGCAGGAACCGATGAACACCGTGTCGAGCATGATGTCGGTGATTTTCTGCCCC
>JACMIS010000797.1 GCA_014381035.1 Armatimonadota bacterium | reverse complement strand
GCCGCGCGATCCTGTCGCAGGTGCCGGGAACGTTCGGCGGCAAGATCCGCTTTACCGAGCAGGGCGAAGTGATCTCGTTCCGCTACGGCTTGCCCCCGCTCGCGCACCGCCACTTAGAGCAGATCGTCGGCGCGACGCTCATCGCGTCCGCGCCGGTCTCGGTTTCCGGCGGCACGAAAGAGGAAACCGCCTGGCAGGACGTCGTGCGCGACATGGCGAACGAATCGCGCAAAGTGTACCGTGCGATGGCGCACGAGGACGAAGAGTTCTGGGTATTCTTCGCGCAGGCGACCCCGATCAAGCACATCTCGCGCCTCCCGATAGCGTCGCGCCCGGTGTCGCGCTCCGGCAAACGGCTGGCGTCCGTGGACGACCTGCGGGCGATTCCGTGGGTGTTTTCGTGGATACAATCGCGCTACATCGTCCCCGGCTGGTACGGTCTCGGCTCGGCACTGGAAAGTTTCCTCGTCAGCGGAACGGAGCGTTCCGGCAGCGGATCAGGGGGCGGCGCGTACGACCCCGCCCGCGTCGAAACCCTGCGCACGTTCTACCGCGACTGGCTCTTCTTCCGCACCGTGATGGACAACGCGCAACTCGAACTGGTCCGCGCCGACTTGAAAACCGCGAAGCACTACGCCGAGCGTTGCCCGGACCCCATCGGCACGAAGTTCCATGACCTGCTGTCCGGCGAACACGCCCGCACCGTCCGCGCCGTGGAGACGGTGACCGGGAGCGCCCTTCTCGCGCACGCCCCGGTGGTTCGCGCGACGGTCGACCTTCGCAACCCCGCCGTGCTCCCGCTGTCCGTTTTGCAGGTCGCGCTCATGAACTCTCACGACAAGTATATCGCCGAGTCGGGCGACGAAGCCGGGGAAAACTCGCCGTGGAAGGAAGCGATCCTGCTCTCGATCACCGGCGTCGCGGCAGCGATGCAGAGCACCGGGTGATACAGCAAGCAACGCGACCGCGATGGTGCGAGGTCGGATTAACGAGATCTCGATTGTCGTATTCTGTCTCGGGCGCGAACGAGGTACTCTTTTTGTTCTTGTTCGACTCGCGCTGACTCATTTGCATCGCCCCCTTTCTTGAGGATGTCTAACAAGACTATGTAAGCCGAGCGTGCCATTCCCCACATGATCGTATTCATGATTCGCTTACTAGAATTCGATGGCGAATCAGCACTGCCACTCACGTAGGGGGCCGCGGCGACACGTTTCGCCAAGGACAGAACACTGTAGCTATATCTCCTGGCGAGAGCCGGGTCCGAGTCTGCCCGAGCCTTTGCGAACTTCAGCACCGCTCGTACAACATCGGCAAACTCCGTGCGGACTATGTTGTAGGTAGGAACTAACGAGCTGAGCAGGGCAATGGACGGGCGCAGAATGAGGGTGGGTTCCAGGGGGCTATGGGCGGGTTCATACGAACTCGCCAGAACCCCTCGGTCGACGATGCGAACGATCTCGCCTATCTCGTGTTGCTCCTGTTCCGGCGTACGGGAAGATTTTGCCGCCTCAGACACGAAGTTTGTCGCTAAATAACCGGCGAGGCAGAAGTGGGCATACGCATTTCCCTTTTGCGCTTCCACGTACCGTAGGAGGTACATCTCCGCGCGGCTTTGATTTTTACCTGCCGTGGCTATCTGGTACAACTGAAATAAAATTGCGGCGTTCTGCGGCTCCAAACGCAATGCTTCCTCGTATGTCCGCTCGATCTCTTCGCCGGATGCGGTCCAGAGAATATTTTTTATTCCACTCAAAGCCTCGCCTTTGAGTGCCCAACTCTCCGCGCGGTTCGGTAGTAGCGCGACGGTGGCGTCCGCCGCGCCGAGCATCGCTTCATTCCACTCTTTGTTTTATTTTTCTGAGAAAGTCGCGGAAATCCCTTCGGAGGAGAGGGAGCCATAGATTATGATGAGGAGTTTGAGTCCCCACACCTGTGTCGTCAGAGCTTCCTTTTTTTGCGCCTCCGTGTGAGAAAGCGAAACGGCCGTCTTCCACGACTCTCCCGCACCTGAGGCTAGTCCCCGCAGTTTTTTCAACAAAGACTCGTCGCTATACACGAGAACTGTAGCTTTGCCGTCCGCTTCCGGGGACGGGAAGAAAACGCGAATGTCTTCCCGTGTCGGCGGCGAACCGTCTGGGCTATTTTCCTTATGTTGTTCGAGGAAAGCCTTGATCTCCTCGGGAGAGAATTTCCTCCTTTCACGGTTCCGAAGGGCGGCACAGTGGGATGCAAGCAAAGACGCTTGGGCGCAACCAAGGGCGAGGTGGTAAGCAGGAGTGGCAGGAGACTGACTGACGCAGTAGCTCAACTTGTCGACAGCCCGCTGATACCAGTGACCGTTTTTGAGCATTGTCAGCGCGTCGTCACAGTATCGTTGTGCTGTTGCAACGTCGCCTTCGGCGGGTGCGGCGATCGGGAAAGTTAGGACGGATAGTCCAGTGCCGAAGAGGCGCAACAAGTCGCGGCGGCTCGGAGTTGCCATGAATCATCAACCTTTCGTCGTCGCCGGTCTTGCCTGAACAAGCGTCGGGTATAGGGTGACGGGCCGCTCCCCGCTATCACTCTCTGTTTTAAGCACCTTCCCTATTTCTTGAACCCACTTAGCGCGAGGCGTTGCTGGCTGGTATTCGCGGGGCTTGCTGGGTTTTTTGACGGATTGAAGTCTTTCGGTTTGCCGCAATCGTCATCATCTGATCCGCTGAGCGCGTCGCTCGCGGCGTTCCACGCGCTGAGTACGCGTCCCAGGTGATCGTCGATCCAGTCGCGCTTGCCTTTGATGTCCGACGGGTCGGTCGCCGTTTTCAACCCGTCGTTGTAGTGCTTCATGTCGTCCAGGCTGTCCGGGGGGGGACATGGTCGGGCGAAAGCAAGGTTGCCACGTCCGGCGACCTGCATCCGGCGCACTCCGGTGTCGCTACCGGCGACAATAAATCCTTTGTTC
>JACMIS010000796.1 GCA_014381035.1 Armatimonadota bacterium | reverse complement strand
GGTGGCTGGGTTGTTAAGGTAAGGCGACAGGTGTTGCCCTAACAACCCAGCCATCGAATCACCCAACACCTTCTTTTTGTGGTACAACGTTGCGGCAAAGTTTTCAACCTGCCATGTGAAGGAACAACTGTGGACGAGGACCGTATACCGACTAATTTTCGCATGACGCGCTTGGTGCGAACACAGACGAGTGAGATTTACCTGATTTGGGAAGACGAACGGCGTATCGGGCAACTGGATTTGCATTATGCCCATGACACGATACATGGCACCTTGATTCTGGAAGGTGATCTGACCCTGGAGCAGGAAGAAGGGCTGATCGCACAAATTGACGACGACATCGTGCAGGCGTATTTGCCGTCCTTCGACCGCGAGGATTTTCTGGTTACCGTGTTCCGGGGTGAGGAAATCAGTCATTACACCGATACCTCGGGCGCGATGGACGACATAGACGACGAAGATTAAGGGTGCGTGTCGTTTAGTAGGCGGGGCATCTCTGCTCCGTCTATTTTGCTGATATTAGTGTTTCTTTTTTGATCTATCCTGCCCGCATCAGCGGGTTTTATTCGTTTTGAGGCGGGGCATTCATGCCTCGTTGGTACCGTTTATGCAAACCGTAACCACAATCAACGATGTTCGTCAGCGAGTCGCTCAGGCGAAAGCATCCGGTCAAATTGTCGGTTTCGTTCCGACAATGGGTGCGCTGCACGAGGGGCATCTCGCGTTGATCCGACAGGCGCGAAAGGAATGCGGATTCGTCGTGGTCAGCGTTTTTGTCAATCCGACCCAGTTCAACGAGAAGCGTGACTTGGAAGCCTATCCGCGCCCGTTGGAACAGGACATCGCCTTATCTTCGGGAGCCGGTGCCGACCTCGTGTTCGCTCCGGAGGCGAACGAGATGTATCCGTCAGGTTTTAGCACCCAGGTGATCGTCGAATCGCCGCTGACGAAGGCATGGGAGGGGTATTTCCGCCCCGGTCATTTCGCGGGCGTGACTACGGTGGTTGCGAAACTTCTCCATGTCGCACAGTGCGACCGCGCTTACTTTGGCGAGAAAGATTGGCAACAGCTAGCCGTCGTCACTCAGATGGTGCGTGATCTTGCCATGCCGCTGGTCATTGTGCCCTGCCCGACCGTGCGTGAAACTGACGGGCTGGCGATGTCGTCCCGGAATACCCGTCTGTCGCCCGAAGCCCGCAAAACGGCGAAGGTGATTCCGTATCTCCTCGACACCGCGCAGGATCTGCTGGATTCCGTGACCGCCGAGACACAGACGGATAAAGGACCGGTCATTGCCGCGTGGCTGCGAACGCTTCTGGAGTCCCACGCGCCGGATGCCAGACTGGATTACCTCGCCGTCGTGGACCCCCGGACGCTTACGGAAGTAGACGAGATCACGGAACGTGCACTCGTTATTATCGCGGTGCACATCGGCGACGTACGCTTGATCGATAACCGCGTCATCGTTCGGCGATGAAATAGCAGGAAGGCTGAATTGTAATGAATGATGGCGAAACGGTTTCCGCCGAGTTGATCGAGCGAGAATTGTCGCAAGAGCCGACACGAACTGTGCGTGTCCTGGCAGATCGCAAAGCCACGCGGCAAGTCATCACCGCTTTCGGGGGCAACTTTGCCATTGCGCGGTTCGGGGATCGGGACGCTTACGATTCGGTAGGGGCGCATGTGTTAAAAAACATGCCGGTCGGTCACGCTCGGATCGGTATCCCGCTCAAAACGTTTATCAAGGCGAGCGGTGACAACTACGATGCGGGGCACACGTCCGTCAAGGATGTGTTCCGGCTGATGGAAACGTTCCGCGACCTGAAAATCCCGCTCGTTGCCAGTATATGGGATGTGCCCGACCATTGTGTGACTAACCCGGAGGCGACAACGGGGCGACGTATCGCGCCCGACAAACGGGACAAGGTGATTGCGGCTATCGCGGAGTGGTTACGGCTTGGTCGCGAAAGGCATGGCCTCACCGTGCCGTACATATCGTTCAACGGGGCGGATAGCGGGGAGAACATTCTCTTACCGCCGGAAGAGGCGCGTTATTTCATTACCCGTGGGGGGGCGGCGATTCAAAAGCTCGGATTCCCGACGAAATGGCTATTAGGCGACACATCGAACGGCGAATCGCTTGTCCCCTATGTCACCGCGATCATGTCCGATAAATCGGTCGTGCCATATCTGGGTCCGGTCTCGTTTCACGCCTGGGATTCGCTTACCGCCTCCGACGATTCTTACCGTCTTATCGCCAAAGCCGCCCGACTGTACCGGCACCCGGTGTGGTGCCTGGAAACGGGCTACGATGCGCAATTGGGAAAAAGTGACCCGCCTATCTGGAACACATGGGACCACGCGTTCAAACTCGCGCAATCCTATGCGCGGTGCCTGACGCTCGCCGAAGCCTCGGTGATGGACTACTGGCAGTACCAGAATGATTTCCCGATTGCAGACGCGGATACCGAGGAACCGTTTCCAGCGTTCCATATGTTGAGACTGTACGCGCAGACGTTCCCGGCGGAAACGCAAATCGTTTCCGCGAAGGTAATGGGAGACTGCATCTATGCCGTCGTGGGAGTCGAGCCCGAAGCGGGGCAATTACGCGTTTTGTTGCTGAACACAGGCGGTCCTGCGAATGTCGTTGTCAGCGGTGGACAGCCACGGGCAGCCTACCTGCGGGTTGATCTGGATCGCACGCGAGCCGAAACAAGACAAGTTAGCCACGACTCTCCCATAGCCGAAGGAACCGCTTACCATACGGACGACACGGGGCTGGTGTCTCTTGAAATGCTACCTCGTACCGTGACAGTCTTTCTGGAGCAGTAAGCAGATATTCTGCGCCGGGAAAAACGCGGCGTCCACCGGGGCATTCACGTCCGGGTGGACGCCGCGTTTACTTCGCTTCGTCGCCCGGCGTCGCGACATATCGGTTCCACTCGCCGTTACGCTCTATCTCTAACTGCTTCCGGCACGTCACATCGCCGGGAAACTGCTTCAAGCCCGCGACCGCGACCTGATAGGCAATTTTACGGTCGCCGGTATACCGGTAGGACAGCACCAGCCAGCGATAGGCGTTTTGCCACGCTTCTTTTTCGTCGTCGGTGAGTGTGCCAGGGTCGCGCCGCGACGCGATAACAATCGCTTCCGCGAGCGGGCGGATTCCAGCGCGGTACTCACGGATTTTGGCGACGTGCATCATCCCTATCTCGGCTTTAATCTCTATAGAATTGGGGTTGTTTGCCTCGCCTTCGCGCAAGAATGCCAACGCTTCGGGATATTTTGTGCGGTCGCGACTGATCATTGCCGCCCCGTAAACATAGCCGGGAACAAACTGGGGGTTCGACGCGGTCATCAGACGGTATAGTGGCAACGTTTCTTTCGGGTCGCGGTGCTTGTGATTGGACATATCCTCGTAGGGTTGCACCGCACGCTCCACATCGCCGATGATGCCGCGCCAATCTTTCTTCGCCGAAGGCACAATCGTGGTTTCCTCTGCGTGCTGCTCGAAGCCGCCCTCGACATCCTCCTCTGCCGTCCGTGCGAGCGGAGTGTCGCCCTTTTTTTCCTGAGCCGTCAGACCGCGCAGTTCCACCCCGTTGTGCATGTACTTATCCACTTTGAGCCACAGAAAATCTGCGATGGACGAGCGAAACTGCCCGAAAAGCGATGCCGTTGCCGACTCCTCGAGTCGTTCCTGCATTTGCGGGGACATGCCCGCGCCCCGTATCTCTACGACCGGTGTGGCACTACGAACCAGTGCTGATCCTGCGAATCCCGTCAGTAGAAACGCACCGGTGCCGAGGGCGATGTCGCGCCAGAGGGTGTTATCACGCATGGGTTTACAAAGCCTGCCTTTTGAAGCGAAGGGAACCGATGAAAAGAAACAAGGCACAATATAGAGACGCATACAAAAACAGGAACCCGATTGCCCAGAGCGGCACCGGAGCCCATCCGTAGGAAACCTTTTTGCCCATATCGAACAGATTCAATTGCGGCACGACAAAATACATTCCGGCAAGGAGCGTTTGTTTCATTCCCTCGGTGCCGGGATATAGCAACTGAATCGCACTCGCGAACGTGGAGGACCCGACGGCGACAAGCAAGGCAATCGTGGTCGTCGCCTGCGGGGTCATGAAAAGCGACAACATGATCGTCAACGCGCACAGAACCCCGAGCGCGAAGACACGCAGGAGCAGATACTGGAGAAACACGGCACCAAGCGGGATTTTGTATACCCATAGGCATCCCGCACACACTCCGGCAAAAAGAAGCATGGCGAACACGGAAAGCGCGTAGGCTCCGAGAAACTTACCGAAAAGAAGGTCGCCCCGCGAGATCGGACGCGCCAGGAGTGGATAAACGGTGCGGCGCGAAACCTCTTCCGCGATCTGTCGTGCCGAGAAAAGGATCGCGATCACAGTGGACAACAGACCGATGATCGTTAGCGCGACGTCCTTGAAAAAGATTTCCAGACCTTTGACACCGAACGATCCGATGGTCGTCGCCGTCCCGAAAAGCAGGACACAAAGGATCACGGCGACGTAAATATCCTTACGCCGAACGCTTTCCAAGATAGACGCGTAAGCGAGGGCTTTCCAGATAATAAGTTTGCGATTAATGATTTCCACGAGTCGCCTCCTGCGGTTTCGTCGCCGTGGTTTCTTCGATGGTGCGGATGAAGTAGTCTTCCAGTTGCGACGTCACCCCGCCGCGCAGTTCGTCGTTCATCGGGCGTTCGTCTACCACGGTGCCATTGTTGAGCAGGATGATCCGGTCACAAAGCAATGCGACCTCGGAAAGCTCGTGCGACGAGAAGAAAATCGTCGTGCCGCCGGTCTTGATCTCCTGTAGTAACTCGCGCAGATGCCGCCGCCCGACCGGATCCAAGCCGGAGGTCACCTCGTCCAAAACCAGCAGGTCCGGCGAACCGAGCAGGGATTGCGCGATGCCGAGCCGTTGTTGCATCCCCTTCGAGAAAGTTTTCAGTTGCGACTTCTCCTTGCCTTCCAGTCCGACGCGCCGTAGCAACTCCATCGCCTCTTCGTCGAGCGATCTACCGCTCAACCCTTGCAGATTGCCGTAAAGCCGTAGCGTTTCTAAAGGCGTCAGGAACGGATAATAGAGCGCGACTTCGGGTAAGTATCCGATTTTCGCTTTCGCGAGCGTGGTTCCCGCCGCGTGCCCGAACACGAACACATCGCCCGACTCGGGTGCGAGAAAGCCCATGATCGCCTTGATAGTGGACGATTTCCCCGCGCCGTTGGGGCCGAGGAATCCGACGACTTCGCCGGGTGCGACGGAAAGGTCAAGACTGTGGACGACCTGTTTCACCGGGGTGAACATATCTTTCTTGTAGCCAACACACAGATTGCGGATCGCCAGCGCGGGCGGTCCGTCGCCATGAAGCGGTGGGATATTCATAGACATCATCCTTACTTAGTACCGGGAAATTGTGTATTCAACTGATCTCGTTTGCAGATAGGATGAAAATTAGTCGCACTTTTCCTATCGTAATACTGTATATAGTGTCGGCAAGTGTCACGGATTTCGGAGGGGCAATCGCGTCCCACCTCTCGATTCGACCAATTTCGCTTTATTATTACGCAAATAATATGCCATAAAGGTGCGCGGGCAACGAAAAAACTGCGCGATGAAAACAAAAGGTGGTTTGTTATGAGAAGTCAACCCTTCGGCGCGGCGGTCGCGCTCCTGATCAGTACGTGCGCAATAGTCGCCGGGTGTGCGAATAACTCTCAGACGACCACCGCATCACCATCCGCGCCGAAGATGGGACCGCCACCCGCGCCGGAACCCGTAGTATCTGAGGAAACCGAGATCAAAGCCTCGGCGACCGGTGTGCCACAAATAAAGAACCCTCCGACAGCACAGACTATCGGGAATCTGAAATCTATCCAGGGGGAAAGTGTCACCCTGGAGGCTTTACGTGGCAAAGTGGTGATTCTCGACTTCTGGGCGACCTGGTGTGGACCCTGCCGCAAGACCATCCCGCTATTGAAAGAGTTGCATGATACCTATGGCAGCCAGGGGTTGGTGGTTGTGGGTATCTCCGACGAGACCGTAAAACAGGTTGCCCCCTTTGCCAAGACTATGGGGATGAACTACACCGTGGTTGCCGATTCCGTCGGCAGCTCGGTATGGCAGGTAAACTATCAAGTGGACTCCCTCCCGACGATGGCGATAATCGACCGAAACGGTAAGTTGCGTATGTACGAACCGGGATTGGATATGACTCCGGGACGGGGAACGCACGACCGCCTGAACGAACTGATTCCCCAGCTGCTCGCGGAGAAATAAGCGTGACGAAGAAGCTACACGCCGTCCTGTTCGATCTGGATGGCACTCTCGTGCGCACGTTCATAGACTTCCCCGCAATGCGCCATGAGGTGCAGGAACGGGTGAGAGAACTCTACCACGGCGACGATACAATTCTACAAAATAGCGATTCGCTGGATGTGATCGCGGAAACCGTTGCGCGGTTGCCTCCTGATCAACGCGAGGAGGCACGCAACGATTTATATAGTCTTTTGGAGAAGCATGAGGAAGTCGGCTGCAAGAATCCCGAAGCGATACCTGGCGCGACGACTCTTTTGCACACGCTTCATAGTCAGGGAGTGGGGCTAGCGGTTGTTACCCGAAACGCCCGGCGTATTGCCACGGCACTCTGTCACCGTATGAGACTTCCGGTGAATGTTATCATTGCGCGTGAAGATACGGCCACTTACAAACCACATCCCGAACCGATTCATCGCGCTTGTGATCGGCTTCGCACCGCGCCGGAATATGCCGCGATGGTAGGAGATTTGTGGGCGGATGTGGCGGCGGGAGTGGCGGCAGGGTGCGCGACTACTATCGGTATCCAATGGGCGCATGACCCACCCGACCGATTCGCGAAAGCAAAGCCCTCCTATATAGTGACGACACTGGAGGAGGCAGGCAAGATACTCCTTCCTGCGGTGCGCTAAATCTTCGTTTAAAACAAAGTTATAAAACTTCTGTGGAAAGCCTTGACAGGGGGATGAAGTAGCGGTAACATACCTCT
>JACMIS010000795.1 GCA_014381035.1 Armatimonadota bacterium | reverse complement strand
TCGTCAACCACTTTCTGTTGCTCTTTCGCCAGTGTGTCCAGCGCGGTTTTCGCGCTCATCCCTCCGGCGACGGCTTGATTCAAGTAGTTCTGTGCCGGTTCGAGCAACTCGGAATATTCCGGCGTGTTGTAGAAGTCTTTCAGGTGCGGGACCGATTCGGCGAACACCGCATTATATGGAGTCGCTTGCAGGAAGGTGTCCGACTTGGCTACCTTCGAATTCGCAGTCAACCCGCCCAGAGACGCCCACTTCTTTTGCGTGTCTTCCGACTGGAACCACTTCACGAACTGCTTGGCTTGATCCTTTTTCTTGCTATATTCCGAAACCGACATGCCCTGACCGCCGAGCGAGATGTAATGTCCCGCCGGACCCTTGGGCACCACGAAGTACCCCGTTTTATCCGCGAACTTGTTCTTTTCCTTGTTGACGAGGTCGGGGCAGAACGCGAACCAGGATTGGGTCATCGCCACCTGACCCTCCTGAAACGCCGTTAAGCATTCGGCGAAGTAGTGCGTCTCCGAACCGGGCGGGGTGAACTTTTTCAGACTGGAATAAAACTCCAGTGCCTTGACGCCTTCCGGGGAGTTGAGAACACCCTCGATCTTCTTGCCGGATGCGTCGGACAATTGCCCGCCGTAAGACCACAAAACCTGATCGAAGCCCATCGTCACCCCGTCGTACTGTCGTGCGAAATACAACGCCGCGCCGTACAGCTTTTTGTCCGGTTGGGTGAAAAACTCCGCGACATGTGCGAACTCTTCCCAGGTTTTTGGCGGGGCAAGGGGATGCCCGTACTTTTTCTCGAATGCCGCTTTGTTTGTGGCGTCCTCAAACAAGTCCTTGCGATACGCGAAAACGGTCGCGTCCGCCATCGCGGGAAGGGCGTACAGTTTGCCCGAGCCCGCCGGGTATTCGCCGTAGGAGTTCAAGGCGGCGGGGGTGATGTCGGCGAGAGAAACGTTCTCTTTCGCCCAGTCGGTAATGTCGACATAATGACCGGCGGTCGCGGCTTTGCCGAGCCACTGTGAATCGCCGATGACCAGATCGTAGTCCGACGATTGACCCGACCAGGCGGTCTTGATCTTGGTTTCGAAGTCGGACCACGGAAACTGTTGTACCGTGACCGGGATTTTAGTTTCGGCGGTGAAGTCTTTCGCCAGCACTTCTAACTGTTTGGCGGGTTCCCACTCCGCCCACGCGATAACGATGCCGTCGCCATTCGCGGGCGCGTTAGTTCCTGCGCCACCGGTGGTCGTGGCTCCGGTGGCACTGGTATCGTTCGACGGAGCCGGACAGCCGGAAAGAACGGTCGCGGCGAGCGTAGCGGTAAACAGGGTAGCGAAAAACGAGCGTCGGGAACGGGTGCGTATTGGCACGGCGAAAACTCCTTTGTGAGTGCCGCGCGAACACCATCGGTGGCATGGTCCGGCGCGGGCATCTTCGCCGATTATACCAATCGCCCCCCGTTCTTGGCAAACGTTCCCCGGTCAACTACCATCCAGAAGCGCGTAATCCAGATGCGCGGTCGTTTCGTGCCCGAGCGTTGGCGCATATCCCGCGTTCGTTAAGGCGGTGCGGGCGCGACGCACTACGTCCTCCTCGGCTTTCGCCCATGGCCCCGCTCGCTCCTCGGCGAGCAAATTTAGATACCGGTGTAAAAGTTCATCCAGCGACGCGGCGAGTTCTTCCTGCGCTCCGAGTGGCGGGCTATTCGGTTCCATTACAAGTGTCATTTTCGTTATCCTCTGCTTGTTCGTGTACCGCAATTCCCGCGCCTCCAAACAAATGTGTTACCGTGTCCCGCCGAAGAACGGATAGTCAATGTGGGCACGCACTTCGTGAGGCAGACGCGGGGCATGACCGGCGCGGGTCAATACATCGCGCACTTGTAAAACAGTTTGCTCTTCCTGTCTGCTCCAAAAATCGCCGTGGTCTTCGGTGAGGAGTTGCAGATATCGATCAAGCAGTAGCGTCAACGTGCCACTCAGTTCGTCGGTTATGTCAGGGGAGTGGTCCGTCAGGTCAGTTATTGCGTTCATTATTTGAATATCCTTATGTTTACTACCGATTGTGTGACAAATAGCTGTCCTACCCAATCCAAATGTCACACGGTACAATGTTTCGTTGACGTGGTTTCCGTTCCCGCGTCCCGTTCGCTAAATATACAAACGTAGGAGTTGTTTCGTATCCATGATCTCAGATTCCGCGCTCGATTTCTTAAAACGCCTTTTAGAGACCGCCTCCCCCTCCGGTTTTGAAGAAGCAAACGCCCAACATTTCCGCGATTACGTAACGCCGTTCGCCGACACCGTTGATACCGACCGCCACGGGAACGTCATCGCCGCCGTGAACCCCGAGGCGGAAGTCCGGGTGATGCTTTCCGGGCACATTGACGAGATCGGATTTCTTATCCATCATATTTCCGACGAGGGATACCTGTATTTTCGACCGATTGGCGGGCATGACACCGTGGTCATCGTGGGGCAGCGTGTCACCGTGCATTCTTCGGATGGACCCGTCTTCGGTGTGATCGGCAAAAAGCCCGTTCATCTGCTCACACCAGAAGAACGTGACAAAGGGAAAGTCGAACTCCATGATCTGTGGATTGACCTTGGCGTCACCGGTGGCAAGGACGAAGTCGCGGCGGCCGGTGTTCAGCTCGGCGACTGTGTGACGTACAGCGTCGGCTTCCAGCAACTCCTCGGCGACCGCATCGCCGCTCGCGCTCTCGATAACCGCATCGGTGCCTGGGTCGTCGCCGAAGCACTACGCCGGGTCAAGGAACTGAACCCGCAAGTCGGCGTCTTCGCGGTGGCAAGCGTGCAGGAAGAGATCGGGCTGCGCGGCGCAAGAACGGCGGCATACGGTATCGACCCGCATATCGGGATCGCGGTGGACGTTTCGTTCGCGACCGATTACCCCTCGATGGACAAGCGCAAAGTCTCCGAACTCAAACTCGGGAAAGGTCCGGGTATCCTGCGCGGCGCGAACGCCAACCGCAAGTTAGCCGATTTCCTGGTCAAGACGGCGACCGACGCTGAAATCCCCTACCAACTGTCCATCGCGCCGAACGGCACCGGCACCGACGCGAACGCGATCCAGATTTCTCGTGCCGGTGTAACCACGGGACTCGTGGATGTTCCGCTACGCTACATGCACACGCCCTGCGAAACCATCGCGCTCTCCGACGCCGACAACGCCGCCGAACTGCTCGCTCGCGCCTGCGCGAGACTGACGATAGGGGATAATTGGATTCCTTAATGGGTGCTTCCCAAGTGGTGCCCCCCCTCCCCCGCTTCGCGGGAGAGGGGGAGTAAGATACAGGAGTCGTTTCGCTTCCCGCGTCGCCCTCTGGCTCCCCCTCCCCCGCTTCGCTGGAGAGGGGGGGCACCACTTGGGAAGCACCCATTAAGGAATCCAATTATC
>JACMIS010000794.1 GCA_014381035.1 Armatimonadota bacterium | reverse complement strand
GATGGACCTCGTGGCGATGCAACAGGAACAGATCCGGTTATTGACCCGCCTGATCGACGAGCGAAAGTAGATCTCCCTATGAACCGAAGAACATTTATTGTCCTGTCTACCGGGACGTTGGCGGTGGCGGGAGCGACCTCCTATATCTGGAGCGACAGGAAAAACCTGTCGCGGGCAGATATAGAACTGGCAGGCTATTCCAACGAAAATCTCAAGCCCCACGAAAGGCAGATACTCACCCTCGCCACGCTCGCACCGAGCGGTCACAACACGCAGCCGTGGTTTGTCGAGTATCTCGCACCCTATCACTGGGTTATAGGTAGTGACCGGAGCAGATGGCTCCCCGCCGTTGACCCGACCCAGAGAGAGACGATCTTATCCCTCGGTGCCTTCCTGCAAAACCTGGAATATGCCGCCGGTTCGTTCGGGTACGCATGCCGTTGGAACCTGTTAGCCACGACGAATCAGGACGAGCGAGTGATGGAAGTACGTCTGGTCAAGGCGGAGTCGAAGAACTCTCTCGATCCCGACAGTCTCAAAAATCGCCGGACAGTTCGCTCCCATTTTTCGAGTGACGTGCTGAAGAAGGAAGACGTAACACGCCTCGTCGGTTCGGAGCCAGAATTCGTCCATTATTTGCCCGCCACCAGCCGGGAAAGCCGTTTCATCAACGAGCAAACCGTCGAAGCGAACCGACTCCAGTCGTACCGCGACCCGGCGCAACAGGAACTGGCGAACTGGATACGGTTTTCCAGCAGGGACGCGGGCAAATACCGCGACGGACTGACAACGGCGGGCATGGAAATAGAGGGTGTTTCCGGGTGGTTCGTGCGTAATTTTTACGGCGAGCGCGACGTGATGAAGACCGATTTTCGGGAGCGGGGAATTAGCCAGGTCGAAAATCAAGTTTCGGAATCGGCGGGATGGATTGTGATCACCAGTAGTGATTCATCGGTCGCGGCACTTCTCGAAACCGGCGGACGGATGGAGCGGCTTTTCTTGAAAGTAAGGGAGCGCGGCATCGCCCTCCACCCGATGACGCAGATACTCGAAGAATCGTCCACGTTGCAAACGCTGAATCAGTCGCTCGGAATGAGCGGAAACATCCAGTTCCTCCTGCGCGTCGGCTACCTGAGAACGTATCCGCCGCCTGTCTCCCTGCGCCGTCCCGTTGGTTGGTTTCTACGCACATGAAAAACGACCGCCAACACACAGTGGCGAAAGAATACGATCAAATATGAGATTCTTTCTCCTGGTTTTCGCTCTGGCGATTCCATTATGGGTGGCCGAAACAATGCTCGAAGTGAAAGGACTCCCGCTGGATGCTCCTGTGACAGACTTCGTAGCCACATTTGCACCGGCAACCGCCGCCGCGATTCTTGTTCATAAAAAAGAGGGATGGGGTGGCGTCAAAGATCTTCTGAAAAGGGTCTTCGACGTTTCGCGGGTCCGGCAAAAAATCTGGTATCTGCCAGTCGTTGTTCTGATGCCCGCGATATATTTCTTGATTTACGGAGCAATTTATCTCGCCGGACTGCCACTCCCAATGGGTTTCGATATTCCTTTTTCGATGATGCCGATCATTTGCATCGCTATTTTTGTTGCCGCAGCCGGTGAAGAGGTCGGCTACATGGGGTACGCCGTTGACAAAATGCAGGCACGACGGGAGGCACTAACGACCGCCATCGTCATGGGGTTGTTATGGGCGATATGGCACTATCCGTCTATTATTCAGCAGGGTCACGGTTTGGAATGGATAGCATGGGGAACGCTCGGTACGGTCGGTATGCGGATACTTATCGTCTGGCTTTACAACAACACCGGGGGGAGTGTGTTTGTATGCATCCTCTTTCATAGCATCGCCAATATCGGTAGGATTCTGTTTCCCAAGGACCATGCGCACAATCCACTGGTGGACTATCCGGCTATTCATTACTCGATAATCGCAGTCGTTGCCGTCGGTGTTGTTTGTCTGTGGGGGGCGAAGACATTAGCCCGGTACAGGTTTACCGGAACGAAAGAAAGTCTGTGAGAAAGCCGTTTTCGATCTGGCTCTATCTCGCCATCGTTTTCGGGCTGTCGTGGCCGTGCCAACTCTGGTACGTGTTTCGAGCGGAGAGCGCGTTCGAGAAGTATGCCTTCAGTTCGCTCGCGATGGTGATGGTCGGAGTCGCTACTTTCATCGCCGGGCGTTTCGTTTTCAAAGATGGGTTTGCCGGTGCCGGTTGGAAATTCGGAAGACCTGCGCATTATGTTGCCGTAGTAGCGTTCGCGTGTTTCGTCTGGCTTGTTCCGAGCATGATCGAGGTCGTTTCAGGGATACACATACCGGCGGGCGAGATTGTAGCGACGACTCTTTTGACGGGGTTTGCTCTGCGTTTCGTTGCCACACTCCTCCCGGCGTTCGGCGAGGAGTTCGGCTGGCGCGGGTATCTGTTGCCGCGACTGGTCGAACGGCACGGGGCGCGGAAGGGATTATTACTACATGCTTTCATCTGGTGGTTCTGGCATCTACCAGTAATTATCGGTATCGGGCTTAAAACAACCGGTGTAGGCACCGGCCCTCTCGTCAGCGTCATCCTGATGATTGCGATCTCGCTCATTCCGGCGATGTTGCACGCCGTTGTTTTCGCCTACATCTGGGCCAAAACAGACAGTCTATTGGTTGTGTCCGTCTACCACGCGGCGTTCGACGAAGTGCGTGACACACTCGAAAGTGGCGTCGGTTTCGGACCGATCGTGGAACTGTGGCAGGTGGCGGTGATTATTCTTGCAGGGGGGGGTATTATGGAGGGTCGATTGGAAAACACTATTGCGCGACCCGACAATAGGGCGAGACCATGACACTCGCATTGGGTGATATTGCCGTTCAATCCCTCGTATCCACTGGCGGTTCGGATCGGTGATAAGCCTTTGTCGCGCGT
>JACMIS010000793.1 GCA_014381035.1 Armatimonadota bacterium | reverse complement strand
GGGCTAACTCGGAACGCAAAACTGGAACCCAGCACCGCAGGTGAGACCGATCCAACAAAGTGTTGGCGCCGTCCGCGAAGGACAAAAACAAAAGAAAGGAAAGGAATCGGTTCATGGCTTCACCGAAGACCCTGTTTATTGTGGAACAGCGTAATGCGAGTTACTGGCGGGTTACTTTAGACAATCCGCCGATCAACCTTTTTGACCCCGGGATGGTCGCCGGTCAGGCAATAACATCGTGCGAATCAGGAGAATGATATGACAACGAATATTTCTACCCCGGCAGCCGCCGACACCGTTCTATTCATCCACGGACTGTGGATGACGCCGCGCAGCTGGGAAAATTGGGCGGCACGCTACGAGAGCCGTGGCTACAAGGTCCTCGCCCCGAGTTGGCCCGGCATGGAAGCAGAGGTTGAGGAACTGAACCGCGACTCGTCGCCTATCGCACACCTCGATGTCACCCACATCACCGATCATTACGACAAAATCATCCGTGCTCTGGACAAACCGCCGATTATTATGGGGCACTCGTTGGGCGGAACGGTCATGCAGTTGTTGCTGGACCGTGGGCTCGGCGCCGCAGCCGTCGGTGTCGCGGCAGGAACGGTTAAAGGCGTCCCCGATCTACCGCTCTCGACGATCTGGGCAACACTCCCGGTGCTCGGTAATCCGTTCAACCCCGGCAAGGCGACGCCACTCAGCGCGGAGCAGTTCCATTATGCGTTCGCCAACACGCTCTCCAAGGAGGAGTCCGATAAGATCTACGAGCGATACCACGTGCCGTGCGCGAACCGTGTCCTCTTCGAGGCTGCCTTTGCGAGCTTCCACAACGACGCGCCGACCGCGGTAGATTTCGACAGAGCGGGGCGTGCTCCCCTGCTCTTTATCGCGTTCGAGCACGATCATATTATTCCTCCGGATGTCAGCCGTCATAATGCCGAGAAGTATGGGGAATCGAAGGCGGTCACCGAGTTTCATGAGTTCCTGGGGCGTCCGCACTTCCCCGGTGCGCCCGGTTGGGAGGATGTCGCCGATTACGCCCTCGCCTGGGCAACGAAGATGCAGAAAGTGTCTTGATTGGCGATAGTTAACGCTATTCGTCAAGCGTGCGACTTTTCGGTGTGGTTTACCATCAGGAATCTGCGACCCGAAAGTCGCCTGTAGAAAAATAACCTGAAAGCGTTGTGGACATGCCCGGAGGTGTGGTGTCAGTCTCCCCGCTTTCAGGTTATTTTTCTTCTGTCTTATGTGGACGACACCAACCCGCGGAAACGCGTAGGACAGAAGAAAAAGAAAAGTCCCTATAAATAGTTTGCTTTTTGTTTTCTTTCGACACCATGACTGTGTTATATTAGATTCGTTAGAGAGATAGAGACGAGTAAACATACGGTAGTGTCGCATACCGGGTGTCGGTCGGTTTGGGTGTTTCTCGTGTTCCGGCTTTTTATGAAGTGCGACAGGTTAGGAACAAGGTGGGTCCGTGTTTGCGATCATTATTTCCAGTGAGCATCTGGCGCGATTGTTGGAAAAGGCGATAGATCAACTTCCGGCGATCCTGATGGCGTTCGCGTCGCTGATCGTCGCATTGCGTGCGAAGCGGGAGGCGAAAGAAGCCGCCCGCAAACAGATCCATTTCGCTTTAGAAGATGCGGTCAATTCCGGTGCTATCTCGGCACCGGAATCCTCTCCCCTACGAGTCAGGGATTAGGTCATTGGGTGATTAGGTGATCAGGTTGCTTGGAGTCTATATCCCTCAACAGCCCAATAACCTAACAACCCGACTACTTCGAACCAGGAGGTTTCTCATGTTTTCTTTTGTTTCTCCGGCGTCGCCGTTTCTGTTCGCGGCGACGGTTGGTGACCAGCCGGTGCCTGTCTGTTTGTTCGAGGCGGGCGAGTATCCCGATGTCGGTGTAACGGTCACGCCGGACGATCTGGATCAGGTCGTGGCTCGTTTCCAGGCGAGTCAGGAGTCGGTGCGGGTCAATACCGAGCATCGGAACGGACCTCTGGACCCGCTCGGCGAAGTGGTCGCGCTGTTTCACAAGGGCGGCAAGTTGTACGGCGCGATTGTGTTTTCGGCGGGCATCCATCAGCACATCAAGGCGCGGGATGCCGGGAAGTTTTCGGTCGGGTTCGCGGCGCATGACGAGGGCGGGTTTGTTCTGGATCATGTCGCGGTGACGGCGACGCCGCGGGTGGCGGGCACCGGTTTTTTGAACCCGGTCCAGGTCGCGGAAACACTGGCGAAGTTTTCGGCGGCGGGAAAGTTGACACCCGCCATGATGGAACCGGCGTCCCGTCTGCTTTCCGCACCTGGGCGCGAAAACTCCGCCTTCGCATCGTTGCAATTCTCCGATGGCTCGACCGGCTCGGTCTCCGCTGATGTGCTTGCACTTCTGGAATCCATGCCGGTTGTGCAGCCGCGGGGCGCGGCGATCCCCGGCGCGGCATTTTCCCGGAATGTCGATGCGGTGACCCCACAGATCAAGGAAATGGCGGAACGCTACGGCGTGGACGCCAAACGACTCGCGGCGAACGTTGCCGCGTCGCGAAAGTAGCCTGAGGGTACTTTCGCCGGAAGGAGACGATAATTGGCGACACTAACGGCGAATTATGACGGGGAACGCAAAGACGGCGATCTGGTCGCGTACAACATCGCGGCGGCGACAAAGATCTACAAAGGCGCGCTCGTCGCGGTCACGGACGCGACCGGCTATCTAACGAACGCGAGCGACGCGGCGGGGACTACCTTCGCCGGTATCGCTTTCGAGGGCGGCGACAACAGCAGCGGCGCGGCGGGCGGTCTGGGCTTGCGTGTCGAGAAGACCGGCACATTCATCCTCGATTTCAGCGGCTCGACCTCGCAGGCGATTATCGGCAAAAAAGTTTACGCCGTGGACAACCAGACCGTCGCACTCGCGGCATCGACAGCCAACGACTTGTACGTCGGCGATGTCGTCGCTCTCATCTCTGGCGGCAAAGTGCGCGTGCGTATTGATCGGGCGGTGGGTTAGTCAGGTTGTCGGGTTAGTTGGGTGATTGGGTGTCTGACTTGTCGTCTCGCCACGGGTAACGGTTCGGGGAGCGAGGCAACCGAACACCTAATCACCCAACCACTTCTTGAAAGGATTTTACCAAATGGGTGTTACGGTTACTCGTGATGTGGTGCGGCACTTTTCCGCACTGGTTTTGACTATTTTTGCGGACGCGCTGACGGCTCGTCCGGGGGTTTGGAAGGAGTTGGCGACGGTGGTGCAGTCCACGCAAGCCAGTGAGGAGTATGCGTGGCTGTCGCAGGTCCCGGTCATGCGCGAGTGGATTGACGAGCGCAAGATTACCGCGCTGGGCGAATACGGCTTCGCGCTGAAGAACCGGAAGTGGGAAACCACCATCAGTTTCGAGCGCGAAGTGCTGGAGGACGACCAGACCGGGAATGTCAGGGTTCGGATCATGCAGATGGTCGAGCAAGCCTACGCGCACTATGACAAATTGCTTTTCGAGTTGATCGCGAACGGGGAAACGGGTCTTGCATACGATTCCGCCGCGTTCTACGGGGAGCACGCGACTGGCGGGACCACGTTCACCAACCTGGGCGATGCGCCGCTTTCGGCGGCGGCACTCAAAGAGGCGATCTCGGTGATGATGCGGATCCCGCTGGATAACGGGGAACCGGCGATGGTGAAACCGACGCACTTGCTGGTGCCGCCGGAACTTTTCTGGATAGCGAAGGAGTTGGTCCATTCCGCGATGACCACGGAAACCGGCAGAGGGCAGAACAGCATCAACCCGCTTTACAACGAGTTGCAGATCGTTTCGTCGCCGCGCCTGGCGTCGGCTACCGAGTGGCACTTGCTGGACAACTCGCACCCGGTGCGCCCGTTCTTTTTGCAACAGCGTATCGCGCCGGACATGCAGGCTTTGGACGGCACGGACGGCACGACGGAATCGGATTTCATGCGCGATATTTATGTCTACGGCGTTCGCGCCCGGCATAACGCGGGTTATGGTCTGCCGCACTTCGCGTACAAATCCACCGGAGAGGGCTAACCGTTTTTTCAAGGAGTAAAAAACATGGCGGGCGTCCCGCGGGAAACGAGTGCGCCGGACAACTCGTTCGCGTTAGAAGATTCCGGCATTTCTTTCTCGGAGCGACAGGCGGCGAACGCGGTCACCCCGATCCCGACGGAAACGGACGGGGTCGGATCGTCGTTTCCGCTGGAAAACCCGGACATTATCGGCACCGACCCGAACGAACGGAGATCGTTGCCGCTGGAGAGTTCCGGTGTCACGATGGCGGATTCGGCAGGGATCGAGTAGTGCCGGATTGCTGTTGAAGCCCTCACCCCCCGCCCCCTCTCCCTCCGGAGGGAGAGGGGGCGGGGGGTGAGGGCTTCAACAGCAATCCGGCACTACTCGATCCCTG
>JACMIS010000792.1 GCA_014381035.1 Armatimonadota bacterium | reverse complement strand
GCCCGAGGGTCAGCGTGCCTGTCAACAAGAGGGGACGCGCCGTGTAGGCAACGGTCTCCTTGGGTGCGTAAGGAATAGAGACACGGACGGTCTGTGGGGGTAAATCACTGAATCCCGACTCGTGATCCTCGATCCCAATCGGAGCCGGGGTGAGCAAGAGCGAGCCCGGTCGCATCTCTTCACGGCGAACCATGTAACCCAGAAGACGAACCTTCTTGCCGTCGAGCGATTTGATTTTGTCGGTGAGTTCCAGTCCCATAGGACCGACCGGCATTTTAAAAAACTCATTCCAGGAGACTTCATTGACTCCGGGGGGACACGGGGGTAATTTCCGGGCAGTTTGCTGTTGAGGGGCTGGCGGAACTGTCGCAGAAGAGATAGGAGCCTTGTCTTGTGCAAACAATGCGGAACAAACACCATTACAAACAAAAACACCCAACAGCACATTTAAAACACGCATGTCGTCTGTCCACCTCTTCTAACACGGCGAAGGTGTCTCCCATTCGCACTGGTTTATAGGATAGCCAGTCTGCATTAAGAGAAGTTTAAGAGAAGATTAACATTATGTTAAGTTATAACGAATTACAAGCACCCAAGGGTTCGGGAGGAACAGGGCGGTGACCGCCCTTTCCTGTTCCCTCCTAACGAACCGGTGCGGCAGTCGGTACCAGGGGAACACCCGGTATCAAAAAATCTAACGCGAGCCGGTTGAAGGTTTTCGGATGGTCCCACATCAGGACATGCCCCGCCCCTTCGATGATTTCCAGGTGCGAACCGGGGATGAGCAGATGCATCGCTTCGCCCGCCGCCGGGGGCACCAGATTGTCCCGGTCACCGAAAACAAGAAGCGTCGGTGCGGTTATCTTTTTTATGATTTCCGTGGTATCGCTTCCCAGAATGTCGAGGGTGGATAAAAACAGATTCAGCGGTCCCGCGCGGAAAGCATCCATCGCCAGAGTCGGCAGAAAATCAAGCGGCGAATAGTGACCGGCGACCGGAAGGCGCATTGCCATTCGCACCACGTCCGAACGTACCAGACCACTTGCCGCCGCGAGTATCATCCTGTCTACGCGTTCCGGGTACTGCGCCGCAAGGTACGAACAGATATGCCCCCCCATCGAATGCCCGATGAGGTGCGCTTTCCCCTCCGGCAGTTCGGTCGCGATAAAGGAGGCTATCGCTTCCGCCGCATGGATCAGCGGGAGCGGTTTGAACGCCCGGTTCGCGCCATACCCTACCAGTTCCAGGACATGACAGGTGAACGATTGGGAGAGCACGGGCAGATTGTTTTTCCACCAACGCCCCGAGCCAGACAAGCCATGGATCAATAAAAGTGACGGTCCTTCCCCGACGGTCTCGTATACGATTTTATGTTTCCCGGTGCGAAATGTGTGTTCGACCGGCTTGTCGGCTTTACTTTGCTTCCAAAATGGCAAGGACGGGATCGCGAGCATGGCGTTTTTGTTTCTCCACAGGTATATTCCCTTTTTTACCAGGCTTTGCGCAAGGGACGAACGCCCTATTTGTTTGGGTGTTGCCAACATGCAACACCGGGAACTCACCCCGCGTTGTCATCGTTGAACGCCGCGCTATGTCCAGCGAACCGCGTCTGCTTCTCGTCCTCGGTGACCAATTATCGCACCCTTATGTTTCCGAGACGCTTGGCGCAGTGCCGGGGGGCGATGTCGTACTGATGGTTGAATCCGCGGATTTCGTTCGGCGGCAACCCTATCACGCCAAGAAAATCGTGCTCCTCTGGTCCGCGATGCGCCACTTCGCGGACGAACTACGGAGGTTGGGACACACCATAATTTATGTCCGACAAGAGGAGGATCGTGGGTTTCGAGACGCCGTGCTGGAAACTGCAACGGTGCACGACGTGGAAACTGTGGCGTTCGTGCGCCCCCGCGAAAAGGCGACGCGGCGTGGTTTGCAGAAGTTTTTGACCGAAGCCGGTCTCACCGTAGCCGAATTTCCCGACCCGTTCTGGTACACCGTGCCGGAAGCGTTCGCCGCGTGGCTCGCCCCTCGCAAGTCGCCGAAAATGGAAGATTACTACCGCGATGTCCGTAGACGAAACGGGATTCTGATGCATGGCAATCTTCCGGCGGGCGGGGAATGGAATCACGATAAACAAAATCGCAAGCCGTTCTCGAAAAAGCACGTCCCGATCCCGCCGTTCCGCGCTGAACCGGATGAGATCACGCAGGAGGTTATGGAGGTGGTGCGCGGTCTGCAAGGTTCCTTCGGCTTGTACGGCGCGGTGGACGGATTCACGTCTCCAGTCTCGCGCGCCGACGCTGAAGCCGCACTGGCGTTCTTCGTCCGGTATTGTCTGCGCGATTTCGGGGCATACGAGGACGCGATGACCACGCGCGATGATTTCGGGTTCCATTCGCTCCTCTCAATCGCGCTCAACCTGTCGCTCCTGTCGCCGCGCGAATGTATCGACGCGGCGGTCGTCGCCTACGAACGAGGCGACGTGCCGATCAACTCGGTCGAGGGGTTCGTCCGGCAGATCATCGGTTGGCGCGAGTTCATGTACCACATGGCGGAATCGTTCCCCGGCGACTACCAGACCACGAACACTCTGAACCACACACGCCCGCTCCCGGCGTTCTACTGGACGGGCGACACGAAGATGCGCTGTCTGCGACATGTCACGCGGCGGGTTTTGGAGAACGGCTACTCGCACCATATCGAGCGGCTGATGGTGCTTGGTAACTTCGCCCTACTCTACGGCGCGAACCCGCACGAACTGAACAAATGGTTCTGGAGCCTGTATCTGGACGCGTACGAATGGGTTGTGACCCCGAACGTGGTGGGCATGTCGCAGTTCGCAGACGGCGGCTGGGTCGCGACCAAGCCCTACGTTTCGAGCGGCGCGTACATCGACCGCATGAGCGACTATTGCGGCGACTGCGTCTACAACCCGAAGGAGGCGACCGGCGACACGGCGTGCCCGTTCACGACGCTCTACTGGTCGTTCCTGATCGAGCACGAATCGGACCCGCTCTCCGGGCGCATGACCCAAAACCTGTTCGGCTTGCGCGGCAAAGACGATGAGGAGCGGGCGGCAATCACTGCACGGAAATCTGTATTGTTAACGATGATAGACGACCTTTGAGTTCTCGTTCTTGACGGGGTCTTCCTCAGAGTTTGCAGACGTTCTTCATGGGTGGGAGGCGTCGGGTGTTCGGGGCTTGGGTTTGGTGACCGGCTTCGTGCCAACGGATAACTCGGGACCGAGGAATCGTCGAGCGAGGACCGACATCTTTTCGGGAGCCATAAGACACCCACGGAGAACCATCACGGTATCGTCGGACTGCTCCAGGCGAACGGCGAACTGCTTGTACTTCGGGTACGCCGTATCCCGCATACCCATCAGTGCAAAGATTCGGGCGGCAGGATTTCTTTCTCGGGTGAGGGATTCAAGAAGTCGCGCATCTTTCGCACGAACCAGGACGCGCAACGCTTTCTCGGCTTCCGACGGGGCACCCGTGAAACCGGCACCACCCATGGAAAAGTGCGGTGCCATCTGTACCTGCCGGTAAGCCAGCCGGATCTGGTCCGGCGATGGCGACGGTTCCTCTGCCTGCGTCTGCGCTGTAGTGAGGCCGCAACTAAACAGGGCTATTGTGAGTACCAGGATAGCTTTCATACGGGGTTAGTCCCCCGCCAGCCCGGTATTCGTCATATTTGTCAACTTCCGGCGGAACCGCGTTAGTAAGATGCTTGAAGCGGTCGACGGTTGCGCTACGGAGGGTATGTTCCGTTCCTATATTCGGGTAATCTGTTTGCGACCATGAGCACCGTTTTTCTTTTGCAACACTCGTATGAGGACGAGGGCTTCTGCGAGGAGGTCAAGATGATAGGCGTGTACGCGTCGCGCGAAAAAGCCCAGGCGGCGATAGAACGCCTGCGTTCACAGCCGGGCTTTCGCGACCGACCGGACGGCTTTAACACAGACGAGTACAAGGTCGATCAGGACAACTGGGCGGAGGGTTACGTTTCGGGCGATGATGCGGCGGATCACGCCCCGGCATCAGAAATTGAAGCGTTACCGTAGAGATAACGTCCAAACGCAGGGGGATATATGAAACGACTCGTTATCATCATCGTCGGCATTTTGGCACTCTTTACCATTTGCGTATCGGTGACACTCGCCAGTTACATCGGTTTGCCGCTGAACGAACTTACCGCGCAATCGGATGTCATAGCGCGGGTTCGGGTGCTATCGATCCGTGCCAATCCCCATCGAAAACACGTGGCGCAGCACGCGTTGCCATACGATGCCGGGGAACTATATCAGATCGCCAACGTCGAGGTCGTTGAGGGGTTTTACGGGGCGCGGAACGGGGAACGGCTCGTAATCTACTTCAATAACGGTGCCGCCTGCCCGAATGTCTGGTACCGGCAAGGGGAAGAGCGCGTCGTATTTCTCGG
>JACMIS010000791.1 GCA_014381035.1 Armatimonadota bacterium | reverse complement strand
CGTCTTCCTCGAATGGGCAACATTGAACAAGCCTCCGATGGTGGACACGCAGAACAAACTGGAGTCGCTGGAATGGCAGAACGGGGTGCGGACTGCCCGTATCTCGCAAACCTATAACGGCAGAGCAGACATTCCTATCTTCGGCGGCGCGGGAACCATGAAAGGTGCCGACGTTAAAATGACCCGGACCATATGGTTCGCCTACGGCACCCGCAAGGTGATTCGCACGGAAACGCAGACCGAGGTTTCGGGTAACGCCCCAGCGACTATCGTTCAGCAGATGGTGCCGTCCGCCGGTATCAGCGGTGGCTCGGGTGGTGCCTTCGGTCCCCCTCCGGGCTTTGGTGGCGGCCGAGATGAGGAAGGCGGATTCCCCGGTGGCGGCGGGTTCCCTGGTAGCGGCGGCGGACTCATCGGAGGACAGGGCGGCGGATTCGGTGGGGCGCAAGGAAATGCCCCCGAGGTTCTCGTGTCCGCGAAATTCCGCTCCAACACCGTGGTCACGTTGAATACGGACAAACCGACGAAAAAAACCGTGGTTATCGTCAAATCAAAGAAAAATTGATCTTAACCAACGCAAAGAAAACCCCGGAGCGACCGCTCCGGGGTTTTTTGTTTATCCGACATCCAGAATAGTTCGTAAGACGGGAGAAAGTCGTGATCGCGTTTCTTCGCGCAAATGCTGGCGTTGGTTGAGTTGTTGCGGCTCGTCGCGATGGCAAAAATAGGAATGCACCGCGCGGCGCGGGTCACCGGTTTGATTCAGCGTACCACCGTGCCAGATGTGGCTGTTGAATACCACCACAGTACCGGCTGGGGCAAGGATCAGCTGCTGGCCGGGATGCGGCTGTGACGGGTCCGCCATCACTTCGTGCGGCATCTTTCCCGAACGATGCGTGCCTGCGACAACCCGTGTCGCTCCATTTAGTGCGGTGAAATCATCGAGAAGCCAGATCGAGTTGCACACCCGGTAGTTTCCCGGCGCGACCGCCTCATGCCAGTCGGCGTGCAAGCCTTGCAAACCCTGACCAGGCAATGCGGCACGGGCGTTCAGACTCGACAGTTTCAGGTTTTCGCCGAGCACGTGCGCGATAGCGGCTAACACGCGGGGGTGTGAATAGAAAACCGTGAATACATCGCCTTTGTTGACCAGATCCGACAGGCGATCCGTCCCGGCTTCCTGATGCACCTCTTTGCCCGCGTTTTCACCTTCCGTTTCGAGGAGTGAGGCGAGTCGGTCGTTGATGGCGGCTACTTTGTCCGTGCTCAAAATACCGGGTAGAGAAAGATAGCCGTCTCTGTCCAGGGCGGTTTTTTCTTCCAAGGAAAGTGTGTCCGGAAAAACGCCCAATTCTTGCAACGCTTCTGCGATAGTCATGTTTTGTCCCCTCACTTCGGTGGTTCTGTCCGACGAAGAGTGCGTTGAATACTCTTCCGGTATGATAAAGCGGAACGGTATGTCATCGCCATGCACAAAAACACTTCCTTAATGCACGGATCGCCGGGATTGCGTATTTTGAGCGGGGGAATCTATCATGCCAGCAAAGGGCGGGATTTTTCGCCACATTCGCATACCACCTGGGAACTGGTGTATTACCTTTCGGGAAGCCCGGAGGTCTGCGACGTGGTCTATCGGGTTAAAACCGTGCCGACAGATCCACGTTCAGTGCCCGCGCTTGATACGAAAGATCGCTTCGCTCGTTATCGTTCATCTGAACGAGGTTCCAGTTTGCGGTGATGCCCATGAACTCATTGAGCTGAAATGTATAGCCGACCGCCCCGTTTCCGCGACGGTAGTTGCTCGCCGAGTAGTACGAAGACCCGGCGGTATCTCCGGAAAGCGGGGAATACGAGTCTATGCCCTGCCAGGAAAGAAAGACGGATTGGCGATTCGCGACCGGGTAGTCTGCGCGAAGGCTCCACAGGTTTAATCGTTGTTGTTGTGTGGAGAAATTCGAATCCGATGTCTGGCGAGACACGCTACGCACAATGCTACCGACGCCGCCCGTACCGTTGTTGCCAATCAGGTCACTCCCATCGCCGTAGTATCCAGTGGAAAGAGCGGACCCCGTGTTAACGCGTTGCCATGCCAGGCTGAACGTCATCTTGCCGAAGGCGTTACGAACCCGGTCGAATGGTCCGGCGGTAGCACTCAACTGGAAGGTCGTATCGTCGCTGTTACCACTCTGGTTTCCCAAATACTGAAACCTCTGACTGCTGAAGTTTCCGGAAAGGGTAAATTGTGGCACCGGTGCGAATGTGACCCCGAACGCCGTGTTGTTGCTATCAGTGTTGTCATATCCAGGAATCAGACTTAAAGTGCGCCCTATCTGAAACGATAACTCCAGGTTTTCGCGGGGCTGGTAGCGCGTGTCGAACGATGTCGTTTGTGTTCGCTGTGAAGCGACTCCGAAGCCGGTCTGTGATCCCGTCCCCGACTGAGTGTTGTTTCTGCCGTTGGTGCTTTGCGACCAGTCAATCCCGAACGATAGGTTATCCCGCACCGGCAGCCGAACCCCGAAACTGTTGTCATTAGCATTGGAGGTCGATCCCCCCACGCCCGAGGTTCCGGTCGAGCCGTACCGGGTGCGGGAAAGGCCGAGTGCGCCACTCATCTGAATCCAGGGTGCCGGGGTGAGCGAAAGGTTTAATCGCGCGGT
>JACMIS010000790.1 GCA_014381035.1 Armatimonadota bacterium | reverse complement strand
CCGAGCACCACGACCGCTTCGCCATGTGGGACTCCAAGCTCACCAAATGGAACGCCGCGCAAATGGGACCGAAGCGCGATGTACTGGGCGAATTGGCGGAGGCGGTTCGAAGACAAGGGCTGACATTCGGGTTGTCGAGTCACCGGGCGGAGCATTTCTGGTTCTTCGACAACGGACGAAAGGTTCCATCTGATGTGCAGGACCCGGCATTCGCGGATTTTTATGGTCCCGCCGCCCAGGGTCCCGAGGATTTAGGCGATCTGGAGAAATGCCCGCCGACCGAGGAGTTTATGGACAACTGGCTGGCGCATACCTGCGAACTAGTGGATAAATATCAGCCGCAACTCATCTGGTTCGACTGGTGGATTCAAAACAAGGCGTGGCAACCGTATTTGAAAAAATTCGCCGCATACTATTACAACCGTGGTGCGCAATGGGGCAAAGGGGTAGCGATCAATTACAAATATGAGGCGTTCGCGGAAGGAACCGCCGTTTTTGATGTGGAGCGTGGTCAGCTTTCCGGAATCCGCCCGCTTTTGTGGCAAAATGATACGTCGGTATCCAAAAACTCCTGGGGCTACATCGAGGGGCACGACTATAAGACGGTAGATTCGCTCGTGGATGATCTGGTGGATGTTGTGAGCAAGAACGGCGCACTCCTGCTCAATATCGGACCGAAAGCGGACGGCACAATCCCTGAGGCAGAACAACAGATGCTTCGTGAAATCGGCACATGGCTCCGCGTCAATGGCGAGGCGATTTACGGTACCCAACCGCATACGATCTTCGGCGAAGGACCGACCGAAGTGGTAGAGGGCGCGTTTACCGACACGAAGCGACAGGAGTTTACCGGGCAGGACATACGATTCACGACGAAGGGCGACGCTCTGTATGCGATCCTGCTGGCGTGGTCCGAGAGACCGGTCGTTATCAAATCGCTCGGAATCAATGACTTCGGCGCGGTGGCAAATGTCGCATTACTGGGGCATTCCGGCGCGGTGGATTGGTCGCAAAGCGAAGGCGGCTTGACCGTGACGTTACCCGCGCAAAAGCCCTGTGACTTCGCCTTCACCCTGAAAGTGAACCGGAAGTAAAACTTATGGACACCCTTATTTCACCGGAGGACGTGCCGACACGCACCCTGTATACTGGCGCGACCATCCCCGGCATCGGTCTCGGCACGTTCGGGTCGGACAAGTACACCGGAGAGCAGGTCGCGGACGCCGTGCGGGACGCGATCTTTATCGGCTACCGGCACATCGACTGTGCTGCCGTTTATGCCAACGAACACCTGGTCGGCGAAGCGTTAGCGGACGCGATGAAGGGCGGGGTCCGACGCGAGGATCTGTTTATCACGTCCAAACTGTGGAACGATAAGCACGGCGAGGCGGATGTCATCCCGGCTTGCGAGAAATCGCTCCGCGATCTGGGTCTGGATTATCTCGACTTGTATCTGATCCACTGGCCCTTCCCGAATTACCACGCGCCGAAGGTGGATGTTTCCGCACGCGACCCGCACGCGAAGTCATATATTCATGAGTCCTATATGCGGACGTGGCGACAATTGGAAACACTGGTAGACCGGGGATTGGTCCGGCACATCGGTACATCGAACATGACGGCCCCGAAGTTAGAGTTAGTACTGCGCGACTCACGTATCCCGCCCGCCGTCAATGAAATGGAGTTACATCCTCATTTTCAACAGCCGGAATTATTCCGGTATGTGGTCGAGAACGGTATGGTGCCGATTGGCTATTCGCCGCTCGGGTCCCCTTCCCGTCCGGATCGGGACCGGACACCGGATGACACGGTGGACATGGAAGATCCGGTCATCCTCGAAATCGCCGGACGACGCGGCATTTCCCCGGCGTCGGTCTGTATACGATGGGCTATCGGGCGGGGACAGATTCCGATCCCCTTTTCCGTAAAGCACGATCAGTATCAGGCAAGCCTCGAAGCGGCCATCGCCGGACGCCTGACCGACGAGGAGATGCAAGCCATAGCGCAAATCGACCACGGCAACCGACTTATTAAAGGGCATGTCTTCCTTTGGAAAGACGGGCAAACCTGGGAAGCCCTCTGGGACAAGGATGGCGTGATCACCCCCGCATAGGTCCGGGGTTACCATCTGTGCAAACTACAAACAAACGAAAGTCAAGAAACATGCAAGGAACGATGAATGGGGTCGTGTTGCCCGGCAATAGCACTGTGGCGTACCGTCAGCAAGCGATCCCGACGCCGGGACCGGGTCAGGTCCTGATACAGATGAAAGCCTCGTCCATCTGCGGGTCCGATATTCGCGCCATTTACCGGGAACACACCGGCGTCGGGGACGAAGGCTACCGAAACGTCATCGCCGGACACGAGCCCTGCGGGGTGATCGTCGAAACAGGACCGGGTTGCAAGGAGCGCAAGGTCGGCGACCGGGTTGTTTTGTACCACATCAGCGGGTGTGGGAACTGCGAGGATTGCCGGGCGGGGTACATGATCTCGTGCCACAGTGAAAACGGGCATCGTGCCGCCTACGGCTGGCAACGTGACGGTGGACACGCACCCTATATGTTGGCGGAGGAAAACACCTGTATCCCGCTCCCGGAAAACTTAACCTATCTGGACGGTGCGTTGGTGGCGTGCGGATTCGGCACGGCGTGGGAAGCCCTGACACGGATGCGCGTTGACGGACGCGACCGTCTTCTGATCACCGGTCTTGGCCCGGTCGGTCTCGCCGCAGCGATGCTGGGCAAGGCTCTTGGGGTGGCGCAGGTGATCGGGGTGGATTCCAATCCCGGACGAATCGCGCTCGCTCAGGAGTTAGGCTTGGTAGACACCACCCTCTCCGCCAGCGACGACGCATTGACCCGGATCCTGGACGCGACAGGTGGCAAAGGGTGCGAGGCGAGCATAGATTGCTCCGGAGCATCGCCGGCACGTCTACTGGCGTTGAAAGGGACGCGGCAGTGGGGCCGTTGCGCGTTCGTGGGCGAAGGCGGCACGGTATCGTTCGATGTGTCGCCGGTGCTGATTCATCAACAGATTACCTTGTTCGGCTCCTGGGTAACGTCGCTCGGTCACATGGCGGAACTCTTGGAGCGGCTGTCACGCTGGGAGATTCACCCAGACAAGGTTGTCACCCATAAATTTCCGGTCGAAAAGGCGGCGGAAGCCTACGATACGGCGGACAAAGGCATCGGCGGTAAAGTGGCTATCGTATTTGAATAGCGAAGGAAATACACAATCGTTTGCGGAACTGTGGGATGGTGTTAGATAAATCCCATGAGCAAGAACCGTCTGGAAGCATTCAGTGATGGAGTGATCGCGATATTGATCACTATCATGATACTGGAACTCAAGGTACCGCATGGGGCGGATTGGGAAGCCCTTCGCCCCCTACTGCCAGTGTTTCTGACCTACATCCTAAGCTTCATCTATCTGGGAATCTATTGGAATAACCATCACCACCTGCTCCAAGCCACAACCCGGATCAACGGAAAGATTCTATGGGCAAATCTTCATCTATTGTTCTGGCTATCCATCGTGCCGTTCGTTACCGGCTGGATGGGACAAAACCACTTCGCCCCCCTCCCGAGTTCTGTCTACGGAGTGGTTTTACTAGTGTGCGCCATTGCCTATACGATCCTGCAGAACCTTATCGTCGGGCATCAAGGTAAGGACGCCGTTCTTACTCAGGCATTGGGGAACGATCTTAAAGGCAAGCTTTCCATACTATTCTATATATTGGCGATCCCCCTCGCTTTTCTGAGCCAATGGATCTCCTACGGATTGTACATCGTGGTCGCGCTGATGTGGCTATTGCCGGACCGCCGGATCGAGTCGAAGTTGAACAATTAGATCAGCAATCTGGGTAATCGTGCAAGCCGTTTAAAACACGCTGGTGCCTATCCCTAGACGATTTTTGGCGGTGGTGTCACAATCCGTGCCTTCGTGGCGTCTTCACTGTAATCGCATCTGGTTTACCGGATGAGTGTGTCGGGTAAAGCAAGTAGGAGTTCACACATTCCGGCGCATCGGGTGCCGGATGACAAACACGAAATTAAAAGGAAATTGAAATGACTACGAATAAGAACCTTATCAAAATTTTCGCGGCCACGTTAGCCGTGGCTTTCGCCGGTGGCATTGCTGTTCCGACGGTAGCGTCCGCGCAGACATCGAAAGAAAAAGCGCGTCAAAAGGACAAAAACCTGATGCGTAACCTCGGTGTTGGTGCCGGTGCCGCCGCTGTCTATGAAGGCGTAAACGGTCGAACGACCAACGCCCTCGTCCTCGGTGCCGGTGCTGCACTTGCCGGGAAGAAGTACGAGGATTCTCGCAAAGCTCAGTCGCGTGAAAGCGGCACCCGGAAAGTGTATCGCTACCGAAACGGCAAAAAAGTCGGCTACTACAAATACGTGAACAACAAGCGAGTCGGCTACTACCGCATTTAGCGATGCTCGCTAGCGAAAAACAAACGAAACCTGCCTCGGAGCAAATCTCCGAGGCAGGTTTTTTGTCATCTGTCACAACTTCTTCACTGTTATCGTTACTTATTCAGATACGCACACATAGTGATTCACGTGCGTGATGCGAATACAGTTTTCGTTCGATAGGAAGGGTTCCAAATGTTCACACGTTCATTCAACGTTCGAGATTTAACGGTTCCAGTGGTAGCGACGATTGCCGCCGTGATTGGCATGGGTGTTGTCGCCCCCTCCGCGAGTCACGCACAAACGAGCAAGCAAAACGACCGTCAGAAAGATAAAAACCTGATGCGCAATCTCGCCATCGGTGCCGCCGCCGGTGCGATCTATTCCGGGGTCAAGGGCAATAAAACCGCCGCGATTGCCCTCGGAGCTGGTGCCCTCTACGCGGGAAAGAAATACGAGGACGCCCGTAAAGCGCAAAATCGTGAGGCAGATGCTCCGCGATACAGCTATGATTATCCGCGCTACGAGGAGAACCGATACCGATACGACGAGAACCGACGCGACCCGCGAGACGTCCGGTACGCTTCTTCGAACAACCGGGGAAACAGTGGCAGGAACAAAGGCTGGTCAAAGAAGAACAAAAAAGAGTGCGACGACGATTAGTCCTGCGGAGTGATACGATGATGAACACGCCTTGTGGAAGCGACTCCATAAGGCGTGTTTTTGTTCGCCGTGGAACTATCGGCATGTTCTCGTTTGTTCTATAAGCGAACTACCTATGAATGTAATGGAAACCGCCCACCCCGCCGAATCGTCGCAACTGCGCGCTCGTTTCGCGACGCTCGCGAGCCGTTGTGAAGCCGATCTGCTCCGCACGGCGCGTCGCCTTTGTCGCGGGGACGAGGACAGGGCGCAGGATTTCGTCCAGGACGCGTTGATTCGGGCGTACGTCGCCTGTCGTGAAGGCAGGTTCGATTTGAATGCTTCCTATGCCGAAACGCGTGGGTATCTTTTGCGTACTATAACCAACCTGTTTATTAACGAGTACCGGCGGCGTATCAAATGGGACGCCGGGACCGATGTGGATACTCTGACATCCGGCGGTCAGAGCGGACCGGTACAAACCCACGCCAAATCCGCCGATGTTCCTGGAAGCGGGTTGAACGACGCCTGTTTGGACGAGCCGCTGGAAAACGCCCTCGCCGCATTGTCGGAAGCGTCGCGCTTGGTAGTGATCATGGTGGACATCGAGGAGCGTTCGTATGAGGAAACGGCGCAAATCCTGCAGGTCCCCATCGGTACGATACGCTCCCGACTCGCCCGCTCCCGCCAATATTTAAGGGAACTATTACATTCCTACGCCGTGGAAAGGCGATTAACATCATGACAAACATTTTTCACCCCAAGCCAGAGATAAACCCCGATACGGAACCTGGTTGCGGCTACATGCAGGAGATGCTGAGCGGACTCGCGGACGGCACGGCAGGCGGGATCACGAAATGGTATGCCGAGCGACATGTCGAGCAATGCCCGCACTGCGCGGCGGCACTGACCGGCTTGCAACGACTCCGGGCGCGTTTGCGGGCAAGCGGTGCGTTATCGCCGACACAAGACGGGGACACAACTGCCGTATCGCACGCAATGAAACTGCTTTCCTCAGACCGCCTCGCGGCTCTGGAAGCGAAATGGACCGAAGTGGATCGGGAGACCAATTCGTAATGACCGACGCTTTTGCCGACCCGAGCACGCCCGCCGAGTTGGGGACGAACCGTGACGCTTCCCCCATTACTCCGCCGCCAGGAAACACGACGGTAACGGAGACGGACGAGGACGCGCCACGGGTCCGTCTCGTTCCCAAGCATCCGCTTGCCATCCGGTGGATGCACTGGATCAACTTCCCGGTGCTGATGATCATGATCTGGAGCGGGGTTCTGATTCTCTGGGCGAACGACGTTTACCCCACCGAATCATTGCGTGTCCGCGTGCCGAACCGGGTCTCGGTCTCTCGTGTCGGGGTCACTCCGGTCTATGCGGAGAAAGATGAGGAAAACTACCCGGTACCTGCCGCACAGCGCAAGGATATTGACCTCGGTTTCCGGCTCGCCGAGGGGATGGCATGGCATTTCACCCTGGCATGGTTCTTCACTCTGAACGGCGTCGCCTATGTCCTGTATCTGTTCTTCTCGAAAGAGTGGAAACACCTTTTGCCGCGCCGCGAATCGTTCGCGGAAGCCTTGAAAGTGGTCTTTCATGACCTCGGTCTGTACCGCAAGCCGCTCCCGCCCGGAAAAGTCAATCACGCGCAACGGATCGCGTACACGTCGGTCGTCGTGATGGGTTTCGGAATGGTAGTCACGGGGCTTGCCATCTACAAACCGGCGCAATTGACTTGGCTGGCGACTCTGCTCGGCGGGTATCAGGCGGCACGGGTCGAGCATTTCCTGCTGACCGGACTGATCATCGCGTTCTTTTTTGTCCATGTCGCTCAGGTGATCCGCGCCGGATGGAATAACTTCCGCGCCATGATCACGGGATACGAACTGTCACGCCATGACTACGACGCCCACAAATAATAGTGCGATCCCCTGCCCTGCCTGCGGTGGTTTGCACCCGCCGGAATCCGTGTTTTGCCCCCATTGTGGGAAAGCGGTCGGCGGATTGCGGTATGTCCGGGAGGAGTTCGAGGCGACACGCCGACGGTACGAACAGTTCGCCGATGCGGTGACCCGTTTTGTCAGTGCGCCCTCCTATTTCGGGGTGCACGCGCTCTGGGTGGCGGTCTGGATGGTCCTCAATTCCGGAATCGTGATGGCGGTACGCCGATTTGACGAACCACCCTCCTACAATCTGCTTGCCCTGCTTCTTTCGATCGAGGCGATATTTCTCACGGGATTTTTGCTGGTCAGTCAGACGCGGGAAGCGGATTACGAGCGTAAACGCGCCGAACTGGATTACGAAACAGCAGTCCACACGAATCGAATTTTATTGGATATGAGAGTACGCCTCGATAGTATCGCCTCTCGTATGGAGCGAATCGAGTCGGAAATGCGTAAAGAAAGTTAGAAAGATTCTATGTCGAACCCGAACGAGAAGAAACGAAGTTTTGTTACGTTTCAGAAGCCATCCCATCGCCCTATCGAGACGGCACCAGTTCGTCGCCTGACGCCTCGCGAAGAGTGGGAACGCGTGGAAGCCGCTCCGGCGGTTCCGGCATCGGCGGAGGATCAGGCACGCATTCGGCGGATGTCACGCCGTTCTTTTTTGTGGGCGGGCATGGCGATGGCGGGAACACTCGGAGGGCTTTGGGTGTTCAATCGTAACGAGACGCCTACCGAGGGTGAAGCAAAAGGTGTATTTGTCCCGATAGTGGACGGCACGAAAGCACCACTGCGCAAGGTTCTGTCATTCAATGAGGCGGTAGCGCGGAACCTGTTCTATTCGCCCACGCACATGGCGAAAGAGTTTCCGCGCTCAGAGGCGGTGACCCCGCGCAACAACTATCACGGCGACACGCCGGAGATTGACACGGATTTGTGGTCGCTGACTATTCAGGGGGAGAAAAACCAGCCGGAGTCATATGCTATCGCCCTATCCGACATCAAGACGTTGCCCGAAGTCTCACAAACCACGGAACTCAAATGCATCGAGGGATGGAGCGCGGTGGTGAACTGGACCGGGGTGCGTTTGTACGATTTCCTGCGTAAATTCTCGCCGCCAGACGGGACGAAATATATAGGTATGTTCTCCGAACCGGAGGGTCAGGAAGATTCCTGGTACTACATCGGTCTGGACATCGAATCGGCGATGCACCCGCAAGCGATGCTTGCGTACGCGATGAACGGCGCGCCGCTGAATTCGGAACATGGAGCCCCTTT
>JACMIS010000789.1 GCA_014381035.1 Armatimonadota bacterium | reverse complement strand
TAAAGTACGGGCAGCACCGCAGGTAACAACGATCCAACGTAAGGTTGGCGCCGTCCGCGCAGGACAGAAAAAGAAATAAAGAAAGGAAAGAAATGATGATACCGTTTCCGCTGCCCGCGAAAGGTACTGCTGTCCGCACTGTGAATCTGAAGAAAACGTATGGGGTCGGGGGGGCGAATCCGGTCGCGGTGTTGCATGGCGTCAACATGGAAGCACAGGCGGGCGAATTCGTCGCGATCATCGGGCAGTCGGGGTCGGGTAAGTCCACGCTGCTGAATATACTGGGCGCACTGGACGTGCCGACCACGGGCGATGTCTTGATCGACGGCACGAACATCGCCACGCTAGATGCGAACGGACTCGCGCGGCTTCGCGGGAGTACCATCGGCTTTATTTTTCAGTTTCACCACCTGTTGGATGAATTCACCTGCCTGGAGAACGCCCTGATGCCGGTGACGATAGCGAAGGGTGTCCCGTCGCCGGACGACGTGACTTACGCGAAAATGCTACTCGGTCGCGTCGGACTGGAAGACCAGCTGAATAAAACGCCTGGAAAACTGTCCGGCGGGCAACAGCAACGGAACGCGATTGTGCGCGCACTGGTCAACAAACCGAAAGTCGTTTTAGCCGACGAGCCGACCGGGAACCTCGACTCCCGCTCCGGCGCGGAAGTGTTCGCGTTGCTCCGGGAAATCGCGAAAGAAACCGGCGTCGCGTTTCTGATGGTAACGCATGATGACCGTCTCGCGAAACAGGCGGACCGCATTTTGCGGATGGAAGACGGCTTTCTGCTAGACGCTGAGTTATAGGCGAACATTATCGGATGTTCGCGCGAAGAAAAACGTGAATCGTCCTTGACGAAACCGGGTCACACAGGATACAAAGCGATGCGGGTAAGCTCAATTTATCCCGCATGTGCAACCGGTGCTAAAATAGTTTCGCACAACTGCACAATCGTTTGACTTAGGAAGCAAAGGGGATTCCATGCGGCAATTTTGGCGCAGTTGGTCAAAAGCGTTTTCGTCTCCGATAGCCTACGGCATCGGGGGCATCTTTCTCGCCGCATCGTGTCTTGGTGCAGGCGTCAGTGCTCCGCCTAAAAAAGAGCCTCCATCCCCACAATTCGTTCGTGATGTCGCACCGATCCTCGATAAAAAAGGATGCTCGGTCGCCGGGTGTCACGGGAAGTTCGGCGGACGCGGCGGGTTCGCGCTTTCCCTACTCACTCTCTCACCGTGGGATGACTACGACCCGATCGTACGCGGCGCGAAAGGGCGGCGCATCAATTTCGCCGAGCCGGAAAAAAGCCTTCTGCTCCTGAAAGCAACCGGCGTCACCGGGCACGCGGGCGGGGAGCGGTTCAAAGTCGGCTCGCCCGAATATCAGACCATCCGCCGGTGGATCACCGCCGGGGCGCCGTTCAGCACCGACGATGACGCGCACCTGACCAAACTCACCGTTTCCCCCGCGAACGCCGTGATCCCCGCCGTCGGCGCGAAACTCCCCGTAAAGGTGCTGGCGACGTTCTCGGACGGCACCACCCGCAACGTCACGGACTACGCGCAGTACGAGTCTAAGGACACCGCCGTCGCCGATGTCGACGCCAGAGGTATTGTAACCGGGAAGCGATGGGGCGGGACGGCGATCATCGTCCGCTACTTAGGCACGGTGGAAGCCGCCTTCTTGACGCTGCCGCGTGCCGACAGTAAGCCATATCCTGCCATTGCCGGGAATAACTTCATCGACGGCTATGTCCAAGCGAACCTGAAGAAGATGAACGTCGTGCCGTCGCGCCTCGCTACCGACCGCGAGTTTATCCGCCGGGTCATGCTAGACGTTTGCGGGCGATTGCCGGGCGACTCGGAGATAGCGGCGTTCGTGGCGGACAAGGCGGCGGACAAGCGGGCGAAGCTGATCGACATGTTGCTCGACACGCCCGAGTATGTTTCGGTTCGTACACAGCGTCTCGGCGACCTGCTCCGGATTCATCCACAACGGATCGCGGGTAATATCACCGGCGAACGGGGCGCGGTGCTTTTCGACGACTGGGTGCGCGACGCCGTCGCGTCGAACATGCCCTACGACCAGTTCGTGCGCGAGATCATGATGGCGCGCGGCTCGAATTTGCGAAACGGTCCGGCGAACTTCTACCGGATCGAGCAGAGCGCGGAAAACCGGATGGAGACGGTCGGGCAGGCGTTCCTCGGGCTACGCATGGCGTGCGCCCGATGCCACAAAAACCCGTTCGACCG
>JACMIS010000788.1 GCA_014381035.1 Armatimonadota bacterium | reverse complement strand
AGGTGCAACATGGGAAATAAAATCGGTAATAGAACGCTCCCGCATTGTACGGCGCATCAGCAGGTTTCGGCAACGTAGTGGGCGCGGGGTGAAGCCCCCGAAAAAACGCGGCGATTCCCGTTCCCGGAAACCGCCGCGTTCGTCTGGATGCGCCCTATACTCTTTTTTGAACGCGCCCGAACCTACAGGTTGTCTACCCGCGCCTCGATGACGCTTTGCACCGAAGTCGGCACCGACGACAGGAAGTTGTAGCCGGTTTCCGCTTCGACCGTGTCTACACTGACCCTATAAGATCGCCAGTCCGAATTGCGGATGCCGGTTGTGTTGGGGATGCGCACCGCAATGACGCGAGCAGAAGTGGTGACGCCGCTCGCGGTCGTGCCACGGTTCACCACGAGGATGACCTTATAGATGTTCGTGGGAGCGGTCACGCGACCGTTCGCGATGGTGCCACGGGTGCCACGGCTTGCCATGATCACATACGCGTCCTTGGTGCCGCCCGATACGAGGGAGCGGGTATAGTCTTCCAGGCGCGCCCACGGTCCCTGGTTGTTATCCGGGGTTTGCGGGATCATGTTGGTCATCAGAAATGTCGAACCGTTATCGGTGCTGTTTCTGGTGCGGTCCGCCGATGGGCAGTTGTGCCCCCGGTCGTAACCCGAACCGCTGTAGTCGGTGCTCCCGACGCGGTACCAGCCGCTCGGGAGCGACGTGTCGGCGCGGAAGTTATCCAGACGCGGCTGGCTACCGAGCCAGGTCGAGTTGAGTTGCCAGGAGACCCAGTTTGGCGTGCCCCGGTCGCGGTGATACGACAGGGAGAACTGTGGCTTGTTCATCAGGTAGTTGGATGGATACGACGTGGACGCGACCGCGCCCGACGGGTTGCCCATGTTGAGGTGTTGTGCGAAGGCGACACCGGACAGGGAAACGGTTGTTGCGACGACGGCAAGGAAGCCGCCGAAGAAGGATTTCAGAGACATGATGGAACCTGCTGTTTAGAGCCGCTTTCAGACGGCTTGTCCGCACGAATGCGGACGGCGCATGGGTTGACCGCCGAGAAGGTATCTCACCCGGTAACAACTCCTTCGTTGACGACACGCTACTTGACCTTGATACGATCTAATACCGGTGACGGTACTTTAGCAGGGCGACCGCATCCCCACCCACCCGGTAGCGTTGTGTGCTTGTTACGGCGGGTCGCTTCCACTCCGCATAAAAATGAGGGCGATCACGACCGTCACACTGACAAGCAACGGAGCGTAGTATACGGCAGTTTACGGGGTTTACAAGGTGGCGAGAAACGATCCGGAAAATATATTTATGTTGCCAGGCGATGTACCGGACCCAGCGATTATTGAAATTTGTAATTCCATAAAACACGGATTTCAGGGTAGATAGGCACCGTTCTTGCGTAGCCGCATTCGTACCGCTTCTACCTCTATCAAGCGTATATCGCCGTTTGTGTGCCGCGCCGCGAATGCCGCTGCGATACCCGCCGCTTCGCCGAGCGCGAAACAGACCGGCATCACGCGGACCGCACCCTGCACCGCCCGGTCCGCCGACAGGCAACGCCCCGCGACGATCAGATTACGCACGCCCTGGGGCAGCAGACACCGGAACGGAATGCCGTGGCTTTCGCCGGGGGGGAGTTCGTAGTGCCGCCGCTCCGCCCGCTCGTTTTCGGCGTCGGAGATGCTTTTCGCCCGCGCCGCCGTTTCGGATGACGCGGCGTGCAAGTCAATAAAGTACGCGTTGCGGGCGATGTCGTCGGGGAACGTCCGGCAGGACAGGTAATCGTCCACGGTCAGGCGGTAGTCGCCGACGATGCGCCGGGATTCGCGCACGCCGATGCGCGGTCCGGTGGACACGAGACACAGTCCCTCCTGCCCGGGCACGTACTTGCGCAGGAACGGAAGCAGTTTTTGCACCACGCGCCGTCCTTCGCGCTCCGCTTCCGACAAACTTCCGGCGTCCGTGGAACGTTTGCCGT
>JACMIS010000787.1 GCA_014381035.1 Armatimonadota bacterium | reverse complement strand
GTCTTCCGACGCTAAACTTTTCCAGGGTCGCGCCGCGTATGCCGGACGTGCTGGGCGAACAGATCGCCGTCCTTTGCGAGGAAAAAGTCCCCGTCGTCTCGACAACGTTCGGTCTATTGCCGTCGCCCGTGAAAGACCGACTCCACGATACGGGTGTTCCTATCATCGGGACGGCGACCTGTCTGGAGGAGGCGCAGGCGATTGCGGAAGCGGGCTACACCGCCGTTGTCGCGCAGGGCTTCGAGGCGGGCGGGCATCGCGGGAGTTTTACCAGCGTTGCCGGGAATCCGCCGCTGGTGGGACTGATGGCACTGCTCCCGCAGATCGCGGATGCGGTATCCCTCCCCGTCATCGCCGCCGGAGGGATCATGGATGGTCGCGGGATCGTCGCCGCGCTCGCACTGGGCGCAAGCGCGGTGCAAATGGGAACCGCCTTTCTGACAACGACGGAGTCGGGCGCGGACGACGTATGGGTCCAAGCCCTCTTGAACGATCCCCACGTCAGCACGGTCCTGACGAAATCGTTCACCGGAAAACTCGCCCGTGCGGTCCGCAACGCGTTTACCGAAACGATGTCGCCGTGCGATAACGAAGCAGCGTCGTATCCGCTCCAGATGCACATCACCGAAGCGATACGGAGCGAAGCGAAGCGGCAAGGCAGGGGCGACTATCTGCCATTATGGGCGGGGCAGGGGGTACGATTAGCCCGCCGAACCGAAGCCGCCGCGTTGATCCGCTCCCTGCGCGACGAGGTAGACGACTGTGTGGGGCAATTCACTGCCGCGAATACGCCGATGTAACGATGCTCATGGAAGAAACATTCCCGGTTTACCGGCCTGCAGTCGAGGCAGCACTTAAAATAATCCCGGAACTGAAGAATAAAGAGGCAATCGAGCACCTGCTAAACAGCACGGTCGGTTCGCGAGCCGTCAGACTCAGTGCCAGTCAGATACACCAATTGATAGATGGGTTACTGACGGAATTCATGACGCGTGGTTTGCAATCGGATCGTGAACCCAATGCGTTCGGGTATGAGATCGAAGGTTGGATAGATTGTCTTAACGTGGACGAGTTGTATCGATAGGTGATTTTCAAGGGGGTACCAGAGTTGCACGATGTCGAGATGATCGAACATGAATTTGCTCTCACCCATTATCGCACCGGTAATGTGGCTCTGGACACAGGCGATTATCCTCTCGCGGTAGGGGAGTTCACGCTCGCATTGGAAGGTGCGCCCGATCACACTCCGACGCGGTTCGCGCTGGCGAAGGCGAAGTGTATGGTCCAGGACTACGCGGGTGCCCTTTCCTTGATCAACCAGATATTGACGGAAGTCCCCAAACATCCAGGGGCGTTACTCTACTATGTCCGTATTCTGGGAGTCACGGAGCAATGGAACCTGCTCGCGCATATCTGTACCGACGCGGTTCTATCCGTCAGCGGCGAAGTCCGGTTCTGGCTCGCATTGGCGTTGGCGGAAACGGATCGGTTGGAGCAGGCAAGATCGGTTTACGAATCCATCCGCAAATCCATGCGCAACCGGAACGCCGCCCTGGACAAACGTGTTTCGTCCGTGCTCGCTTCCAGGAGCGATCCTGCGTAACCGACCGTGCTGTTTGCGCGTCTAACGTGCTATGACAACGATTCGATTTGCGATGACGGCAGTCGTGATCAGCGTGTGCGGCGCGGCGTGGGCGCAAGCACCGATCCCGGTACAACAGCAAAACATCTCCGGCGTGGTGCTCGGCACGGATAAAAAGCCGGTCGCGGGCGCGAAGGTGTATGTCGGGCGGTGGGACCCCGTCAGCTACGAGACGCACATCCTCCCCCCGGTTCCCACGGACTCGGACGGACGCTTCACGGTGGTAGGGCAAACGGCTCCCACCGGCGCGGCGAGTGGAGTAGTGGCAATCGTGTATGTGGACGCGCCGGGCTATCTGTTCGCACGGGTGATACTGACAAAAGGCAAACCGAACGAAATCACGCTCGGGGTCGGTAGTGGCGTGGTGCGCGGGTCGGTCGTGGACGCGCAGGGTAAACCGGTCGCGGGCGTGACGATACAGGTGCAATCGTTGCAACAGGATGTGAATCGGTTCGAATCGTACACCGATGTTCCCGCGCCGTTCGCCCCGCGATTCAAGACCCGAACGGACGCGGCGGGGAAATGGGAGATCCGCAACGTTCCCGCGACCGGTAGAGCCTATGTCTCGCTGGACGAACCCCGCTACGTCGCGGTCAGCCGCCAGATGACGTGCGTTCCGGATGCCACAGCGACCAGGACAAAAAGCGAACCGTTCCTCGCCCTTCCCGCGTCCGCGATCACGGGCGTGGTCACGCTCCCGGACGGGAAGCCCGCCGCGAACATCGTGGTGACGGCACGCGCAAGGGGCGAAGGGGATGAAACAAGGGATGGCACGTATGGCTCCGGCAGAACCAACGCCGACGGCACATTCCGCGTCGGGCGCATCGGCAAAGGAACGTTCACGCTCACGCTGGCATCGCCCGACCCCTCCCTTCTCCTGCCCGCGCAAACCGGTATCGTGTTAGCCGAAGGAAAGGAAATCGCGCTCAAGCCGCTCGCACTGATCGCGGGGACGCCGGTGTCCGGCATGGTCACCGACGCCAAAACCGGCACCGGGATTGACGGCCTGTCGTTGAACGTCGATGGTGTGCATGGCGGGGACAGCTATCCTGGCAACCGGATGCGAACCGACAAAAACGGCGCGTTTGTCGTCCATGTGTTGCCCGGTAAAAATACGCTCCAATTATGGTCGCGCACCTCGGAATATACCGGCGCGGGTCGCACGATTGCGCTCGTGGTGAACAAGGATGCGCCGGTGACGCTGGAGCCGATCCGCTTGCAACCGGCACCGGTGGTGCGGCTCGCGGTCACCGATGAGGCGGGTAAACCCGTGCCGGACCTGCGCCTCAGCGTCGCCCGCCTCGACCGGGCGGACGATCAGGGACCACAGGAGTGGATGGGCGCACTCACCGACGAATCCGGCGCGTGGGACAGCAAGAAGCAAGACAACCCCGCACTCGAAAATGATGGCTCCGAATACCGGATACAGGTGGCGGATAATTGGGAAGTCGTACCGCCTTCGGACAAACCGTTCCGGTTGATCCCCGACGGCAAGCCGCTGCCGGTCGTGGTGCGCCGCATTGACCCGGCGAAACGCGGCGTCGGGCGGGTAGTGACGCCGGACGGTGCCCCCGTCGCGGACGTGCCGGTGTCGGTGGTCTCCGAACGCCGCGACGCGAACGGCAATCCGCAAGATTATCAGAGGGCGCAGACAAAGACAGACGCGAAGGGCGAGTACCTGTTTCCTCCGCTCAAACCGGGCTACCGTGTCGAAGTTTCCGTCGGTCTGGATGGGCACCGCGGCGCGATCAACGAAGGCACTCCCGCGACGGAGAACACCCCGGCGCGTGTCCCTGACCTGGTGCTCGTGCCGCTCGACGGGGTGTTGCGCGGCGTGGTGCTGCGCGGCAAAACGCCGGTCGCCGGGGCGCAAGTCTGGTCGCTCGATGGGGAGCGTCGTACCTGGGCGCGAACGGACGCCAAGGGAGCATTCGTGCTGAAACATGTGCCGGGGAAAGGCACGGTCGCGGTGTCGGCAAGTCTGGGCAAGAGCCGTGCGAGCGGGACATTCACGCCGAATGAAAAGGCGTTGCTGTCGCTTGCGCCGGTCGCGGCACCGCTCCTGTTCGGGCGTGTCCCCCTGCCTCCCGCTATTGCGAAAGCGCGAACAGTACGCGATACAGCGCGGGCGATGGAACTTCTGCGCGAACTGAGCTACGAAGCCACGCCTGGCGTGGGCGTTCGCAACGCCGGGTGGGGGCAGGATGTTCTGGCGAATCTGCTATCGCCCGTGGATTTCGAGGCGGCGGTGCAGATAGGGCGCGGCGCGGACGGAAAAATCACGGATCAGGCGTGGTTCGGCATTATGGATCGGCGCATCGCAGTAGACGTGGAAGGCGCGGAGCGGGCGTTCCGAAAACAGTTGCCGAACTTCCTGGACCCGAACCCGGCGTTTTACCTGTCGTGCAGTCTCGGAATGGCGTATGCGGCAAAACAACCGCAAAAAGCACTGGAATACTACCGGCTTGCGGCGAAAACACGAACGGATAACAAACTGGAGGACCCGTATGCGGCGCAACGTCTCGCGGTCCTGGCGTACCGCCTTCATCTCCCCGACGCCGACGCGAATCCCGCTATAGAGTCCGCCTCGGGCGGCGCGGGGAAGATTCCCGAAGAGGGGGTATTGATCCCGCTCGCGTCCGGTGACGGCGTCCGGGCGGCGAAGCGGGTGGACGCACTGCCCGAAGAACCTCGGGAGCGACGTGCCGACGTGCTCTACCGGATAGTCGAAGCCATGGCTCCGGAGCAACCGCTCGAAGCACGGCAATTGCTGGACTCGATCAAAACACCGGGAAGCGAAGAAGCTTGGCTACGCGGGCGTGCCATCGTCGCCATCGTCAAGGCAACGGTCCCGTTCGACCCCGAAGCGGCTTACCGACTCGCGCTGACGGCGTCATCCCTCTACCGCGCCGAAGCCCTCGCCCATGCGGCAAGCGGGATCACGAGCGACCCCGCGTTGCGCACGAAGCGGTTCCTGGAAGCGACGGTCGTGAAGGAAGCGTATTACCGAACGCCCGTGCTTCTGATGGTCGCCGCCATCGCGGAGGGCAGTGCGCCCGATGCCGCCGCCACCCTACGCAAACAAGCACGCGAAGCCATCGCGAGCAAACCGGATTCGGTCGGGGGCGGTGTCGCCATCGCACGCGTACTCCTGCCCGAAGTGCCGGAATTGTGCCGCCGGGTGATCGAGATTCACATAAAGGAACAACAACGCAACAACCCCGGTCACACGGGCGATTACGGGATGCTCCGCCGCGAACTGCGGACCCTCGCCTTACTCGATCCGGACCGCGCTTTACAAATCGCGGGCGAACTCAAGCAAAAGGACGCGATGTTCCGCATGAAAGCGGACCTCGCGCTCCTCCTGCTCACGCCGCCGCACAAGCGCCTCGCATTTCTGGAACGGTATCCGTGAGGGCGCGACCGGTTTCTCGTTTCCTTGTCAGCGGTTGTTTCTCACAGGGCTCCCGGCAACGCTATCGCCCCATATAGGCGACGATCAACTCATAAGGTAATTGTCCCTCGAAAGTCGCACCGTTGGGGAGTCCGTCCGCGATCCGCTGAACAGCCTCCAGATTAACGCGGGGAAACGCCACCAGTTTCACCGTCTGTCCTGGCGTCACGCTGGCGAACGATTGCGCGACCGGTGTTCCGCCCGTCACGGCGAGTCGAACTCCTCGTGCGAGCGGGGTGCTTGTCGCGACCCCGCCGGTAATGAGCCCGGCACCGTTTTGATCGAATACGTCGGCTGTCCAGAACGAACCGTCGATGGCAGAGATCGGGGGCGCGGTGATTCGCGCCTTGAACTGAAGAAAATTGTAATGATGCGGCGTCGATACTATCTTGATCAGGTCTCCCAGAACCGTTATCTTGCAATCTATTTTCGGGAATAGCCTGAAGGCGCGGTGAGTACGTTTTTCATCGCCCAATGCTGCGTATCCCTCTTGAAAGACGAAATCGTCGCGAAGATTGATCACCACACCGTCGGCAAGCGTGAGTGATGTCAGCGGATGAATCTCGAAAATGTGATTCGGGTTTGAGGGCTTGGACCATGCCGATGGCGGGGGATATATCCCTTGTTCGAATCTCGCTTCGCCTTGTGCGTTTAGATCCCTCCCGTGCTCGGACCAGAAACGCCATACCCCGGAGACGGCTATCGGGTCGCCGCCCACCCGCGCCCGTAGATACGCCAACAATCGGTTACGGCCGTTGTATTTGCCCGCCTGCAACAGTTCGGCGACCGTGGCGAAGCCGAAATCCTGCTCGGTCGCCGGATCGAGCGTGACACCTCCGATATGCGCCTCACCGTCCCCACTCGGCGAATGAGTTTCCACACCGGCGACGCGGAGTTTGGCGTCCATCGTGATCCGCCCCGCCAGTTTATCCAAAGTATCCCGGCGGATGACCAGAATCGTATGGCTTGCAGCATGTGCCTCTCCGTAAAGCGGGAACAGCATCGCAATACAAAGAATAGTCATAAACCGGGCAAATAGCAATCGCGAATGGCAGGGCTTCATCACGGCGTCCTTTCGTTACCTGGACCGTGCTGGCGTCCACGGTTAGACCCACACTCGGACCTAAAGTAAGGCAACTCGTTATTAAATGTAAGTTAAACGAGAAACCACTATTATCCTTGAAAAAATGTCTATATATCTCCCCTTCCCATCGTTGCCAAAGCGGGTTATGCTCTTGGACACTTGTCTACAAGACGGCAATTCCGGTACACTTGCGGTATGCACTCAAAAACTGTTGCTTCTATGAAAAATTTACGACGTGCCTTCCAGGTGTCGTCCGCTGTTTCGCTTGTCGCCGTCGTTGCTGTGATCGCGTCCGCGCAAGCGCAAAACGAGACCGGTGCGCCGCCCGCGCCGGTGCCATTCGCGCTTTCCGCGAAACCGCCGCAAGGGGCGATCCTGCTCCTCGGCGAGAGTGGTGTGCGGGGAATGAAAACGCTTCAGGACAACTGGTATCGCCGCTACAGCAAGGAGCCTGCCAACTGGAAGGTCGATGAAGGCGGCGTCGCCACGCCGCAGAAGTCGGATCTGACATCTCGGCAGGAGTTCGGTGACTGCTACCTCCACGTCGAGTTTCGCACCCCAGCGGACAAAGACGGCAAGCCGGACGGACACGGCAACAGCGGCATCGGGTTTCAGGGACGCTACGAAGTACAGATTCTGGGCGACGCCGGAAAGACGCCGGAATCGCACGGTTCCGCCGCCCTCTACAGCCAGAAAGCGTCGGTGGTGAACGCCTCGAAAAAGAACGGCGAGTGGCAGACGTATGACATCGTCTTCCGTGCCCCGCGCTTCGACACCGACGGCAAAGTGACGGAGAAGCCCCGCGTCACCGTGTTCCACAACGGAATCCTGGTGCAAAACAACAATGAATTTACCGGCATGACCGGGATTCAGTACGGCGAGTACAAGGAGATGGCGAAAACCGGACCGCTCGTTTTGCAGGGCGACCACGACGCCGTGCAGTTCCGCAACGTCTGGATCGTGCCGATGCCGACCCCGTAAGGAAAAGAAAGGGACGGGCGCGATTCCGCTCGTCCCCGGCTCTCTACTTCGCCAATCGTCGGCGAATCACCATCCCGGCAACGGGTAGCGCACCCAGCACGAACAGCGCAACGCTTCCCGATTCTGGAACGACGGTTGGCGCGACGCCGCGCACCCCGACAGTGAATCCGTTCCAAAATTCATTGGTAAGGCTCGTCCACGTG
>JACMIS010000786.1 GCA_014381035.1 Armatimonadota bacterium | reverse complement strand
CCAGGTTGTAGAACTCCACCAGGTAGGTGTCGATCTGCACCGGATTCGCGACCACCCGGCGGATCTCCAGCCGCAGCGCACGCGCGAGTTCCGCCTCCCACTCGCGAACGTACGGCTGGGCGGTGGCAACCACGCATTCCTTGGCGGTGACCTCCAGCGGAAGTATGTGGTACCGCGTGGCGTAGGCGTTCGACACCACCTTGGTGACCGCCGCGAAATCGATCTTGAACGGGTCGATGTGCCGATAGGGAAGACCGGCCTTGCCCGCCAGCCATTCGGACAGAGCTTCGAGGTGCAGCGTCTTGCGCGGGTTGCGGGGGTCAGGCCACTTCTGCTCGGCGATGACGATCAGGGGGTGCAGGTCCAGGCGGCGCTTGCCCTCTCGCTGCGAGAGCAGCTGCGCTTCTCGCCCAGATACGTCTCGCCCCCGCGCGGCACATGCTGGTATCGGCTGCCCTCCGCGCCGCCGTGAAACGAAACGATCACCAGGTCCGCCCGCGCGGACGCGTCCCGAACGCGGCGTACCGCGCCGGGAATGTCGTTCAGATTCGCCGGAACGCTCCCGGTCGCGAAAGCGAGCACCGCGACCCGCTTACCCTGCACGCTCAGAAAGGCGACATCGTCCCGTTCGCTCCCGGCGTGCGCGATCCCGAGTGCGTCTAATGTCCGCCGGGTAGAAACGCGCCCGGACACGCCGAAGTCGCTCGCGTGATTATTGGCACAGGAAAGCACGTCGAAGCCCGCTGATTGCAGATGCTTCCCATAAGCGGTCGGCACGCGGAAGGCGTAACTGTTCGCGCCGGTCTTCTTTGCCGGTTTGCCACCGTCCGCGAGCGGTCCTTCGAGGTTGCCGAATGTCAGGTCCGCCCGGCGCAGGATCGGTGCTACGTCGGCGAGTAGCGTCGCCCCCCCGGCGGGCGGCAGGTCGCGCCGGTCGGGATAGGTACTGCCGAGCATAATGTCGCCGACGGCGGCGATGACCATGGGGCGCGTTTTCGGCGGCGTCTGCGCGGCGGCAGGGGGAGCGAACCATGGCGCGACACCGGCGGTCGCGACTGTATATGATACGGCTATGCGAAAAGAAACAGCCCGGCCGCGAGGGGCGAAGCGACTTTTGGTTGGCATAGCTGATCTTTCGACACTGCGAAGACAGATTCCTTATGTGTTGCGGCGCGTCGCCGTGGGGCTTGTCCACCGGGGCATAAATGCCACGGCTAACGTTGTTCAAGCCCGATGAATCGGGCTGACATATCTGGGGCTTCGCCAACTCGCCCACTGACCGACAACGACAGCCGGATTTATCCGGCTTGAACAACGTTAGCCTTGGCATTTATGCCCCGGTGAAGCCCACGACACGGTGAACGTCTTTTACGCAACCTATTCACCCACCGCCCGGTCGCGGTATACTTAGCACGATGAAATATGTTTTTCTCGTTCCCGACGGCGCGGCGGACGATCCCCTGCCGGAACTTGACGGCAAAACGCCCCTCGAAGCCGCCCGGACCCCGAACCTCGACAGTCTTGCCGCGAAAGGCAAGGTCGGTTCCGTTCTCACGGTGCCGGAGGGGATGTATCCCGGCTCCGACGTCGCGAACATGAGTCTACTCGGTTACGAACCGGGGAAGTATTACACCGGGCGCGGACCACTCGAAGCCGCCGCGCTTGAAGTGCCGATGGCGGACCGGGACGCCCTGTACCGCGCGTCGCTCGTCACCACCGACGGCGAAACGTTACTGGATTACTCGTCCGGTCATGTCTCCACCGAGGAAGCCCGCGAACTGATCGCCCTCGTCAACGAGAAACTGGGGTCGCGATTATTCGCATTCTTTCCCGGCGTTTCGTACCGCCATATTTTGCGCGTCACCGACGGCTCCGTGAATCTTTCGACCACGCCGCCGCATGATATACAGGGCAAGCCGCTCGCGCCGTACCTGCCGACCGGCGACATGGAGAACGAACTGCGTCGCCTGGTGTACGATTCGCTCGACCTGCTGGACAATCACCCCGTCAACCGCCGCCGCCGTGACGACGGCAAGCCGGTCGCGAACACGATCTGGCCCTGGGGGCAGGGACGACCGACCACGCTCCCCGACTTTACCGCCGAGCGCGGCAAAAGCGGGGCGATGATTACCGCCGTGGACCTCCTGCGCGGACTCGCCCGGTGCGCCCGCATCCGCGTCGTGGACGTGCCCGGTGCGACCGGTTATATCGACACCAACTATCGCGGCAAGGCGGAATACGGACTACACGCCCTTTTCGCAGGCGGGACGGACTTTCTGTTTCTGCACATCGAGTCGCCAGATGAGTCCGGGCACGAGGGTAATATCGAGCACAAGATTCGTGCTATTGAGGACATCGACAAATACGTCGTCGGGACCCTTCTGGCAGGTTTTGCCGAGAAAAAACAGCCGTTCCGCTTGCTGGTCGCGCCGGATCACGCCACGCCGATCGCGCTACGCACACACCGCGAGGGACCGGTGCCGTTTCTGTATTATGACAGCACCCGCGAAGAATCGGGTAGACTTCCCTACGACGAACGGGCGTTGCCCGAAACCCGCCTCATTGTGGAGCAGGGCCATCGCTTAATCGAATTGCTTTTTGCTGCTTGAACTATCGAGGAAGGTTTTTTCTAATTGGATACCCCGAACGCCGAAACTATGGCGAAAAATAAGTCTTACAAAATACTGGTGACCGGTGTGAGCGGTTATGTCGGTTCGGCACTGGCGCAAGAACTGTTAGCGCACGGCTACACCGTGCGCGGTCTGGATCACAGCCCGCTCAAGGAAGAATCCCTGAAGGGCGCGGTCGAGATGGTGTATGCCGATCTGACCGACCGGCTCGCCATTTTAAAAGCCGTGGAAGGTTGCGATGCCATCGCGCACCTCGCCGCTCTTCCGCACCCGATGGTGTCGAACCCGGAACAGATCCTCCATACCAACGTCGTCGGCACCGGCTATCTTTTAGAAGCGGCGGAGAAATTCGGCGTCCAGCGGTTCGCGCTGGCGTCCACGTGTTGCACGTTCGGATTTTATTTCGCCCTGCATCCCTTCGACCCAGATTACCTGCCGCTCGACGAAAAGCACCTGGTCAAGCCGCAGGACCTGTATGGCTTGTCGAAAGTGCAGTGCGAGGACGCCTGCGCCGCATACACGCGCCGTTGCGGGATGACCACCGTGGCGTTACGTCTGACGTCGGTGATGAGTCTGGAGCAGGGGCGCATCAAACACTGGGCGAAGGATGTCCTGACCAACAAGGAGCGCAAGCAACGCGACTTCTGGACATACATCGAACTCCAGGACTGCGCCCGTGCTTTCCGCCTCGCCATCGAGAATGCACCGGAAGGGACGTTCGCGCCGCTGATCATCGCCGCCCGCGATTCGTACATCGCGCACGATATTCGCGAGATGATGGCGCATCATTACCCGGCGGTGTCCGACCAGATTCAACACCTTTCGCCGACCGACTCGGTTTACGACACACGCCGCGCCGAGGAGCACATCGGATTCGTCGCGCGAAACTCCTGGCGCGACGTGCCCGAACTCGCCGCGCTGGTGCAGTAGTTTTCGAGATTTCAACCACAAAGTCCACGAAGTTTAAGAAGGGCACAAAGTTTTTTTCCGGCTCGGGATCCGACAAACGGCTCGGTTACTCGGTGAAGCCCACACTAAAAACCATTGTG
>JACMIS010000785.1 GCA_014381035.1 Armatimonadota bacterium | reverse complement strand
TATCCGAGCAAGATCCGCGCCGCCGAATCCGAAAAGCGCGAGCGTGATATGGCAGCCCGTGCCGCCGCGCAACAACAAGCATCTGCGAATGAAGCACCTACCGTCACCGACCTTCCCAGTGAAGAAAACGGCGCGGAAGAAAATAGTGCAGATTCCGATTCCGCTTCCGAGGAGTAAGCACGATTATCCCTTATACGGATAGTCAAAAACGGTCTACACCACCGTTCACGCCTCATGTAGTGAGTATTGACACAGTAGCGGACCGGCAAACCGCGAGACTGCATTTGCAGTTTACGCCGCCGTGATCCAGGAAGGAACGTTTCGATGAATTACAACCGCATCATTCTTATCGGCCGCATGGTCAACGACCCCGAACTGAAGTACACCCCGTCAGGAATCGCCGTCACGCAGTTCCGCCTTGCCGTGAATCGCCCGCTTTCGCAAGAAGCACGCAATCAGGGCACGCAGGAACAAGCCGACTTTATTGACATTTCGACATGGCGACAAAGCGCGGAGTACGCGGCGCAATACCTGAACAAGGGGCGTCTGGTGCTCGTCGAAGGTCGCCTCCAGATCCGCGATTACGTGGATAAAGAGGGTCAGAAGCGCAAGGCGGCGGAAGTAGTCGCCGATACCGTAAAAGGTCTCGACCGGCGCGAACAGGGTGAAGGTGATGCGGCGGGCGGCGGCGGCGGTCAGCAATACGCCCGAAGTGGTGGTAACGCCCAGTACGGCGGCGGCGGCGGCGGTGGCAATGGCGAATACGACCAGACACCACGCGAGGTCGCTCCCGTTGCGGCACCGGCTAACCGTGGCGGCGGCTACAATGGTGGCGGTGGAACCGCTGCGCCGCGTCCCACGCCCAGCCGAAACGCTCCTCCGGCAAATAACTATAACGACAACGCGGACCAGTTCGATGACCCGTTCGCGGAATAGATACAAGAAAGAAATTAAACTATGCCTGTTGTACGCGCTCCGCGTCGCACCAAATTCAAAAAGGTAAAGCGAAAAGTCTGCTACTTTACCGTGCAGAAAATCGACTTCATTGACTACAAGAACGTCGCTCTCCTGCGCCGTTTCGTCTCCGAGCGTGGCAAGATCCTGCCGCGCCGCACGACCGGTACCAACGCCCGCTACCAGCGGATGCTGACGACCGCGATCAAGCGGGCACGAGAAATCGCCCTGCTTCCGTTCGTCGCCGAAGCGTCCTAAACAGAAACTACCGGACGGTGACACCGTTCCGCGCCGACGGGCGATTCGTTCCCCACTCCACGGGGAATGAATCGCCCGTTACTATCGCAACCAAGCGTGAGTTTTCCCGTCTAAGCAAATAGATTGAGCAACTCCTTACCACCTGTTTCCGAGCGCATCCGTCCCGGCGTGCGTGAACGCTCTCTTCGGGTAACCGAAGCCTTGCTTCTACTTCTGGCAATCCTTGTCTTCATTTGCGGTATCACTCTCTCCACGCTGACGAAACTGTCCGCAAGTCCCCATTCTTTACAGAAAACGAACGCCCCGCCTCTCCTGAATATAAACACCGCTTCCGCGCCACAGTTGGCGAATATTTTGCACGTTCCCGCGAGTGTCGGGGAGCAGATTGTCACCAGACGTCCGAAAGATGGGTTTGACGATGTGGACGCCATTGCTCGCGTGAAAAGCGGCAAAGAGTTTCTCATCCCCCGTGCGAACTATTCCGAGGCAAAGCCTCGACTCGTTGTTCGCAGTGTCGCTACCGTGCGGAAAACGTTGTTTCTCTGGGCGGGCGGGTTGGTCGCGTTTTTCGTGGTCACGCATCTGCTTTTGCGAATCGCGCACCCGCGAGCCGACGCGTTTCTGCTTCCTGTCGCCGCGTTCCTTTCCTTTGTTTCTGTCCTGCTTTTGTTTGCTATTAAAGACCCGACGCGTGACAGGCTGTCGTTCGTCAGTCAAGCACAGGGGATCGTGTACGGCGGTGCGGTCGCGCTAATACTTGCCCTGTCCCCACTTTTCGGTCGTGCCCCGCTCCACAGGTATGGCTATGTCTACGCACTCGCGGCGTTTGGCGGTTGTATCCTGCTCGCGGTTGCCGGTTCCGGTCCGGGTGGCGTCCGGCTTTCCGTCGCCGGGGTCCAGCCGGTCGAAGCAATCAAGGTGTTGCTCGTTTTCTTCCTCGCCGCCTATCTCGCTGAAAGGGCGACATTGCTTGACGACCCTCTACGGAAGTGGGGACCGTTCCCGGTGCCACGTGCGAAAGACACGATGCCGTTGATCGTGATGTATGCCTTGCCACTTGCCCTCTTCGCCATCGTGCGCGATCTCGGACCGGCACTGCTTCTTTTCGGCGTTTTCGTGATCATGCTCTACCTCGCCACCGGGCGTAGCGTATACATCTGGGCGGGAATGGGACTGGTTCTTCTTGGCGGATTTATCGGATACCGGCTCGACATCGGAGTTTTCGCGACCCGGCTCGATATGTGGCTCAGCCCCTGGAACAACATGCAACAGCGCGGTGACCATCTCGCGCTGGGGTTATGGGGGATGGCGTCGGGCGGTCCGCTCGGCTCCGGTTTAGGACTAGGGGGGACTCGATTTATTCCGCGGGGCGGCTCGGATCTCGCTCTGGCGACGCTCGGCGAGGACATGGGGATTGCCGGTTCGCTCGCCGTGCTACTATGTAACCTCGTCATCGTCGTGCGAGGGTTCGCGATTGCGCGGCACGCCGCGACCGATTTCGACCGCTATCTGGCGGCAGGTCTCGCCTCGCTGTTCGGCTTGCAGACACTGCTCATTGTCTCCGGCACGCTCGGGCTGTTCCCGCTCTCGGGTGTCACCCTTCCTTTCGTATCGTTCGGCAAATCATCGCTCATCGCCTCGCTGTTCGCGGTCGGTGTCCTGCTTCATTTGTCCTCTCGGGTGCCTCCCGGCAGTGGCGCGTTGGTGGTATTGCCGCGCCCGTGGGAAACATCAGCGCGGCGGGTCGGCATGTTCTTTTTCGCCACACTCGGTTTGATCTGCGCCGGGCGGCTCGTATTCATCCATATCTTCGCCGCGGATGCTATCGCCGCACGCACCGTGCTCGTTCCGGATCGTGACAAGCAGCGGCGGGCGCACATCAACCCACGACTGCTGTCTCTCGCCGCCAGAATCAAGCGCGGGCGGATCACCGACCGTGCCGGAAAAGTGCTGGCGACGACACGCCCCGACGGCGTACGGGTTTATCCGTTGGGCGCGACCACGGGACACCTGATCGGGTATTTGTCCCCCGCTATCGGTGGTCCGACCGGGATGGAAAAGCGGTTCGATGAACGGTTACGCGGCTACAAGACGGAAGCGTCCCTCGTCGGCTACTGGCGTAGCAAGGACACGCCCGGTTTTCGGTTGCCGCAGGGTAAGGATGTTGCACTTACTCTCAATGCCGACCTGCAAACCGCCGCGCTCACCGCGTTGAAGAATGTCACGGCAAACCTGCGCGATAAACGCAACGGAGCGAAGAAACGACGCGGTGCGATTGTCGTCATGGATGTGACAACCGGCGGGGTCCTGGCGGCGGCAACGCTCCCGAACTACGACCCGAACGATCTGACACCGCAGGAGATGCGCTACCTCAATGCCAATCTGGACGGTGACTTTCCACTCATCAATCGCGCTATTGCCGGGCAGTATCCGCCCGGTTCGACGTTCAAGATCGTCTCCACCTCGGCGATGTTCGCGGCGGGACTCGCCGATTTTACCGTGAATTGCCGACACATCGAGCCGAATGTGCTCTGGACGGCGGGCAATCAAACCTACGCCCGGCGGCGCATCGTGGACGATGAAGGTGAGCGACCGCACGGTTTGACGAATCTGACCATCGCGGTTTCCGAGTCGTGCAACGTCTATTTTGCCCGTGCGGGTCTGCGACTCGGCTCCCAGACCTTGCACGATCACGCCGCCCGGTACGGGCTCGCTCATCTGCCCGATCTTTCCGAGTTCAACGCCGCCCTGCCCGAGATCGCCTTCGGGCAGGGCGAGATGCTCGCGACGCCGCTGGAAATGGCGGGCGTCGCGCAAACCGTGGCGAACGGCGGGAAGCGTCTCGCGCCGCAGTGGGAGAAAACCGGGACGACGAAAGTCGCGGACACACCACTTTCGCCAGAAGATGCCGCGCGGATCGCCGACATGATGCGCCGCGTCACCATCACCGGCACAGCGGCGGGTCGCTTCTCCGATCTCCCTTTCCCGGTCGCGGGTAAGACTGGCACCGCGCAGAACGATCAGTACGACCGCGTTTCCCATTCCTGGTTCATCGGGTTCGCCCCGGCGGACAAACCTAAAGTCGCGTTCGCGGTGATTATCGAGAACGGCGGGTACGGATCACAATCAGCCGTACCAGCAACGCGACAAGTGCTTCAATCGCTTTCACCATAATCATTCTATATAAAAAAAACCCGCCCCTCGTGAGAAGGGCGGGTTTTAAGGATGGATTGCGAACCAGTCGCAGCAAGTACCCTGACTACTTGGTAGCGCGGCGGCGAAGACCGACGCCAACCATGCCAAGAAGACCGGTGGCGAGAAGAGCCATCGTACCTGCTTCCGGAACGATAGCAACTCCCGGTCCGTCTACAGTGGATTGAGCAAAAGAGTTGTTAAGGGTTGCTTTGTCCTGGGTCACTGCCGAGAACGGGTTTGCACCATTTTGCAACACGCCCGCGGTCGAGGTGACAAGGAGTTGCCCCACGTTCAGGTTCGGACTGCCGGTCGCAGGACCAACGATACTGCTACCGGTGTAGTTCAGGTTAACGTTCGGAATGAACGTGTCCGTGAACCCGATGATCGGGTTCTCGCCGGTTGCCGGAAGGGATACCGCGAACGTACCATCGTAGGCACCGATCTTGGTGAAGGAAGCAGACTGGATACCCAGAACGTCGAACAAAGTAAGGTCTTGGTTGTTGGTTACGTTGAAACCGGAAATCAAGTCCACGTCATAGAGATAGGTGAATAAACCGCCGCCGATGTCGGTAGGACCGGTGACCAGGTTCAGATCGAGGAACGCGTTAGCGTCCTTAGCAGAGATAGCAGAGATGAGAGCAACGCCCAGGGTAATGGCTGTGATTGCTCGCTTCATTGAATTACGCATTATTTCTTCCTTTCCGCCGTCTTTAATATGGCAATTTTCATGCCAATACTCCGTCACGACGATAACGGTTTCTTCGATAGGTAGAAGTACTCGCCACATTCTCCCCATAGAGCAGTGAAATGAAACAGACTGAATAATTTATTTTTCCAGTATTTTTACTGTGTCTACTGTTAGGACAGCGTCCGTTTTCTCGCGTTTCAAGGAATTGCCTTCACACCATGATATTCTTAAACTCGTGACGGAAAACAAGTCATTTTTTCGCAAGAATTACCGTCGGTTTGCTCTCAATGTCGGCGTGATACTCGCACTGAGTTTAGCGGTATGGGCGACCTTCGGCGGATTCCGGCGGGCAGGCGGGCCTATCCCCGCCTCGGACCGTGAGCGACTCATACAAAGCACCATGCCAGTCGTCCGGGCGATTCGTACCTACGAGGAAGCCACCCGTCACCCTCCCGCGACGCTCGCAGATCTGGTGCCCCGCTACCTGCCACGGGTCCCACAACCACCGCCCGCTCTCTGCTCCGGGGGCGATTATTTGTATGCGGTCGAATCGAAACGATGGAGGATCGGCGTCGCGGTCCGCGACGAGCGGGACGGCGTACTGACCTACTCTTCTACCGGCAATTATCCCCCCGGTAAACCCGGAGTGTCGGTCGAACGAGTCGGCGATTGGGCGTACTACCATGGCAACCCTTTTTGACCGAAAAAATAGCGGCATAGCACAGGTACCTACCGGCACCGACTACGTTTGTCAACCGAAACAGGAAGGGTAAAACAAAGCTCGTGACGGGTTTGAACCAAGTAGAGTTGGCGATTTCACGAAACGAAGTCGTTGTCGCGCCGTCACAGAAACAAAACCGTGACCGACTTTACCCGTTCCCTCCCTACCGCCTTAGCCGCTTTAACTTTCTGTCTGCTTGCTGCCTCCCCAGTCTTCGCACAGGACGATGCCCCGGTGCCGCCGTCTCCTGAGAGTCCACCGACTCCTTCCGATTCGCCTGTGCCGATCCCCAAGGTTCCGTCGCAGGAAACGAGTTCCGAACCCGTCTCCACTTCACCGGTTCCTTTCACCTCCACGCTGTATCCCGGCTCCACGGTCCGGATGTTTCGCGGCAAGGATAACTTCGGGTTTCGATTCGAAGGCGATCTGCGCTATCGGAGCGTCACGGGCTTGGGCGAACAGAGCGGTACCTATGTTTCCGCCGGACGATTGACGACGGACTGGGTGCGGGCGAACCCACTCAATCGGGATGAGCGCGGCGGGGTACGTGTGCAGATGTTGCTGGAAACCGATCAGCGGGGCACCGTGATCGAAAAGTTGCGACTATCCGAAGCCTACGGTTATTACACGTTTCTTTCCGGCGGTGTTTCGGCGCGGGCGCGTGTCGGTCAGTTTGTCATCCCCTTCGGGCTACTCGCGGTTTATGACACCCCGCTACAACCGATCCAGACGCTGTATGAGAAAGCACTCGGGCTACGGGTAGATACCGGCGTCATGCTGGAAGGACGGTACGGCGATTTTCGCTATGCGGGGTCCATCACTGCCGGGACAGGACCGAACCGCGTCGAGTTCGACGACAACGCTGTTTTTGCGTTCCGCCTCGCCCGCGCCGTGACTCTGCCAAAGATCGGTCCCGCAGAAATCGGTGGTTCCTTGCTGTCGGGAAAACTCCCGCGGACGAACTCCAACACGCTCCTGTATCCTTCCGGGACGGTGGAGACACAGTCGGTAGTAAAAGCCACCCGCTTCGCTGCGGATGCGCAACTGTTCCGTGATCCGTGGATTTTTCGTGGGGAGATTGTGTTCGGTGGTAACGATAATGAGCCGGTCTATGGCTACTTCGCGGAGGCAAACTATCGTATCAAACGCGATCTTTCCGCCGTCGCTTACAGTCGTCGCTGGGATTTTGTCAACAAGCCAAGTCGCGCTACCTCCATAGGCATCGGCGGGCAGTATATTCCCCCGATCCGTATCGGCAACCAGTTCCAATGGACGATACGCACCCTGTTCGAATTCGAGCGCAACGTTCCTGAGACCGGTCAAGGCAGTACGCAGGTCTACCGCCGCCTGACCATACAGTCGTTTTTACAATATTAGGCGAGGGGGACGGGTTACAGAGTGTTTATAGGAAGTAGTCGGATCGTGGTCGAGCGGCTACCGCACTTTCCCTGAGATCACTCCCTGTAACCCGTCCCCCCTCGCCTAATCCCCTTCCGGTGTCACACTTCAGGCTCAGTTCGGCGTTATGCGGATGACTCATTCCAGGCGTGTTGTGCTGTTGAGAAAAACAATATCTACCGATACTTGATATATGGTACAACTTTAGCGTAGAATAATTACACCCATTTCCTGAAATCGCCGATTTCGCGTGAAGTCAAGACCGATGCACGTTGTCCAAGTGCCTGTATTTGTCTTCCCTGCGATGCGGTATACCTTGCCCGACGCACAAGAAAGGACGCCATGCGCCGCCGAACCGACCGAGGCAACCGATTTGTTGCCAGCCTTTTCGCTATTGCCGCTATTTCCAGTGCGGCACCTGCCTTTGCACAAACCGTCCGGTCCGCGATGCCGCCGACCACCGGCACGAACGCCCCGGCGTTGTCTGCTCCTCTTCCGCAGATTGTCATCGGGCGGTCGCTGATCGTCGTTTCCGAGAAAGCCCGGCAAACCTTCCGTGACACCGTAGATAACAGTGTGTGTGTCGCGCCGGAAGCCGTTTCCGCCGCATTGGGAGCCACGTTCACTATGGATCAAAAAGCGGGCAAGGTTTACTTCATGAATGGCGAGACCGGCGCGACAGCGACCGCGACGATTCGCGTCCCCCCGCCCGGAAGCGATCTGCGCGGTGCCTTTGTGGCGTTGTGTCCGCTCGCGGAGGCACTCGGCGGAAAGTGCCATTGGGACACGAAAACCAACACGCTCTACACCCGCTCCGTGTTGACCTCGGTAGAGATGCTGGGTTCGCAATTGCGCGTCAAGGGCACCCTGCCGCTTGCGCCACGCATCACCAAACTCAATGGCGGTAAAACCGTCGCGTTTGATTTTCCCGGCGCGGAGATCGGAACCTTACCCCGGAACCTGACCGCGCTCGGTCCCAATGTTGTCAAGGCGCGGACTGGACAATTCGACGGCAACACCGCCCGGATCGTCCTCGAACTCATGGAAGCAAAACCCTTCGCCTTGCTTCCGTCCGCATCGTCCTCAACGGTCGCCATACTTTCTTCTGCCCCCGGTGTCGAGAACCTGCCCGTTGCAATCGAGCAATCGTCGGGGGTGGCACTACCAGCGACGCCGACCGACCCCACCCTGCCCACAACCAACGTGGCACCGCCCGTCTCCGTGACGGTTGGTCCCGATGGCAACCCGTTGCCCACGACACCCCGGCCGCAAAAGACAAACCCTAAAACCGGCAAGCCCGCCGTTCCCACGGTGCTAAAAGGCGTCCGGTTTGTACGAGTTTCGGATACCCAGGCACGCATCATTGTGGACTCCCCCTCCGCGAATGCTGTGCGCACCCTGATAACCAAAGCCCGCTTCACTTTGGATGTGCAAAACGCGGTATTCGGTCCCGGCACACAGACAACGCTTCCCGAAGCGTCGCACCCGCTTCTCAAGGGCGTCCAAACCGTGAATACCTCCGCGACCACTGCGCAACTCCTCATTGACCTTTCTCGCGCAGTGAACTATACCGTCCGACTGGACCCGAAGGGTGGCTTCATCGTGGATCTGACCCTGCCACGCGGGGCGGGCGGGCGGATCGCGGGCAAACTCATCATCGTTGATCCCGGTCACGGCGGAACGGATGGTGGCGCGAAAGGGGTAAACGGCGCACGCGAAAAGAATATCGCTCTCGCCATATCCCGCCGCCTCGCCGAAGAACTGCGCGAAAAAGGCGCGAACGTGATCATGACCCGCGACTCCGATAGTTTCGTGCCACTCGCGGAACGGTCTGAAATCTCCAACCGCGCCGGAGCGGATATGTTTATCGCGGTTCACTGCGACGCCGCCGGGTCCCGCGCGAACGGCTCCACGGTCTATTATCATCTTAACGATGCGTCGGAACGAGTTCTAGCGAACTGCATCGCCGACCGGTTCCGGGAAATGGGCGGCATCCGTACCCAGGGTTCCCGCTCGGACGGGAAGATGTACACCAATGGATTCTCGGTGTTGCGACGCACAAACACACTCGCGATTCTGTGCGAGACTGGATACATGACCAACAGTCGCGATGTTTCCTTGCTGGTCAAAGCCGAAATGCAAACGAAGATCGCACGCTCCATCGCCAATGGTATTCAGGACTATATCGAGGGAAATCCTGATGTATCGTCCCTTCCGGCTCCGGCACCGAGTAGCGTTGCCATCGCTCCGTTAACCAGTGATGAACCGTCGCCCAGTGCCATCGAGATCGAGCAACCGAAGAAGTAATCCGAGTGTCCAAAGATTATATGAAACGAATCCATGCCTACCTGCCCGTTCTCGTCGCCGCAGGTTCTCTCCTGTCGGTCATCGCCGTTGTCGGCGGTTGCAACAACGAGAACACCGCGCAACAACCGGTCACGCCTACCGAGGTTCCGGCTATCGTTCCCTCCACATCACCGCAGAGCGATCTTCCCGGCGATAAACCGGCGACGGGTCGCAAAATCACGGTGTATTCGGTCGCGCAGGACGCCGATGGCAATCAAAGATTAGAGCCGAAAGAGGTCGCCCTTCCCGGCGATTCCGCCACCACCCCGGCGTTGTTCGCGCTCGAAACTCTGCTGAGCACGGCGGAGTCGCCCATCCCCGCGGGTACCAAGCTGAGGTCGGTAAAGATCAGCGAGGGCGGTATGGCTACCGTAGACTTCAGTCACGAGATCAAAGACAACTTTCCCGGCGGCGACTCGGCGGAAGCACTGCTTATTAACGCGGTTCTTTCCACTCTCGGTCAATTCAAGTCGGTAAAGACCGTGCAATTTCTGATAGATGGAAAAAAGATAGACTCGCTGGGTGGCGGTCAGACATTGGATGAGCCACTCCCGGTGCCGCAAGCCGGCAGCTCTGCCTCAATCCCTGATGTCGCCACGCCGCCATTCGCAGGTACCGGAGGACGGTAGCGGTGTCCGCTCCCATCGGCGCGTTCGATTCCGGATTAGGCGGTCTGACCGTGATACGCGCCCTGCGGGAGCGATTGCCTGCCGAACAGATCGTCTACGTCGGTGATACCGCGCATGTCCCCTATGGCGGGCGTCCGGCGGAGGAAATACAAGGGTTTTCCCTTGACATCGCCCGCTATCTCATTGAAATACACGGCGCAAAAGCGATTGTCGTTCCGTGTAACACGGCGACTTCGGCGGCGGTACCTCTCCTGCGCGATAGGTTTCCGCAGATTCCCATTATCGGCACCGAACCCGGCATAAAGCCCGCCGCCCGCGCAACGAAAACCGGGGTTGTCGGTGTACTTGCCACGGTTGGCACCTTGAACGGAAACCGGATGGCGCAACTCGTTTCCACGTTCGCGGAGGGCGTGACAGTGTTGAAACAACCCTGCCCGCGCTGGGTGGAGTTGGTAGAAGCGGGCGAGTTCGACACCCCGGAAACCCTGAACGCCGTGCGCGAGTGCGTGGAGCCGCTTTTGGCACGCGGCGCGGACGTTTTAGTGTTAGGGTGTACACACTTCCCCGTGCTGACTCCTTTGATCCGACGTGTCGCCGGTGAACGCGTTGCTATCATCGACACTACCGACGCCATCGTCCGTCGCGTCG
>JACMIS010000106.1 GCA_014381035.1 Armatimonadota bacterium | reverse complement strand
CGACGCGAAGCCGGGTCCCGAGCGGGAAAAGTATTCGCTGTCGTCGTTCGGCGCGGTGTTCGCGAAAGTGCGCGTGGACCCCGATCTCGGCACGATCCGGGTCGCCCATATCGCCGGGGTATACGACGTGGGGCGTGTGATCAACCCCAAAACGACGCGGTCGCAACTGATCGGCGGGATCGGCTTCGGCATCGGCATGGCGCTGTCCGAGGAGACACTGTACGACCCGCGTACGGGACATGTCGTGACACGCGGACTCGGCGATTACCACGTCCCGAGCATGGCGGACACGCCGACCATCACCGTGGAAACACTGGACATCGCGGACCCGCACATTCCGGGACCCGGCGCGCGCGGCATGGGCGAGATCGGCGTCGTCGGCACGACGGCGGCGATCACGAACGCGGTGTACCACGCGACGGGGGTTCGCCGCCGGGAACTGCCGCTCACGCCCGCGAAGATGATGGCGGGAGCGTAAGCGTTTTGGGACGGGGGTATGAATTCCCCCGGAAGAAGTAAGAAAGAAAGCAAAAGAGTAGCCTTATGAAAGCGATTGGACAACCCATTAACCGGCAGGACGGACGGCTCAAAGTCACCGGCGAGGCGAAGTATTCGGCGGAATGGTCGCTCCCGAACATGACGCACGCGGTGCCGGTGCAAAGCACGATTGCCAGGGGCACTATCGAAAGTTTCGACCTCGTCGCCGCACGGTCCGCGCCCGGCGTCCTGCTCGTCCTCTCGCATCTCAACCGCCCCCCACTCGCACCGCCGGACGACCTGAAAAGCGTCGGGATGCAACTCGGCGAAAGTATCCTCCCCTTCCAGAGCAACGTCGTCCGCTTCAACGGGCAGATGATCGCCGTCGTGGTCGCGGAAACTTACGAACAGGCCCGTTATGCCGCAACACTGGTGAAAGCCAATTACAAAGAAGAAATCCCGCTCGTGGAGATGGAAAAAGGACGCGCCGCCGCCAAAAAGCCTAAGGAAAGCAACGGCAGAGACGCGCAACTGGTGCGCGGCACGCCGGACAGCGCGTTCGAGTCCGCCGCGCAGAAGATCGAGGCGACTTACAAAACGCCGCACGAGCACCATCAACCGCTGGAGCCGCACGCGACCATCGCGGTGTGGGAAGGTGACAAACTGACGGTGTACGACGCGACGCAAGGCGTTGGCGGTCCGAAACGTGCCCTCGCCGGGATGTTCAATATACCGCAGGAAAATGTGCGCGTGGTTTGCCATTTTACCGGGGGCGGCTTCGGAACCAAAGGCGGTATCTGGCCTCACACCTTGATCGCGGCGATGGCGGCACGCGTGGTCAACCGCCCGGTCAAACTCGCGATGCTCCGGCAACACATGACGACCACGACCGGGCATCGCGGAGCCACGGACCAGAAAATGCGCATCGGCTCGGGCGCGGACGGCGATATTTCGGTGATGCGGCACGATGTTCTCACCGACTCGAACGAAGTGAGCCAGTTCTTCGAAACCTGTGCGTTCGCCTCATCGATCCTGTATGACGTGCCGAACT
>JACMIS010000784.1 GCA_014381035.1 Armatimonadota bacterium | reverse complement strand
GAAGCCGGAACTACTTCTTTTGGACGAACCGGCGGCAGGGATGAATCCACAGGAATCGGCAGACCTTCGTGCCATCGTGCGGCGGTTGCGCGACGAATTCGGATTGACGATTTTGCTCATCGAGCACGACATGGCGTTCGTGATGGGAATCTGCGAGAAAATCACTGTGCTGGTATACGGCAAACCGATTGCGCACGGGACTCCAGAGGAAATTCGCTCCAACCCCAAAGTGATCGAGGCGTATCTCGGCAAAGAAGAGGACGACGAGGAAGACGATTAATCTATGGCAAGCGAAACGGCTCCCCTCCTGTCTTTGTCGGATCTGGATGTTTACTACGGCGCGATCCACGCCCTGCGCGGCGTTTCCCTGACGGTAAACCCCGGCGAGATCGTTACGCTCATCGGGGCGAACGGCGCGGGCAAATCAACCCTTCTACGTACTGCGTCGGGGTTGGTCCGCGCCAAATCCGGTACGGTACGTTTCATGGACGAAGACATGACGAAGCGCGACCCGGCGTATATCGTGTCGAAACGGTTGGTACATTGCCCCGAAGGACGCCGCATCTTTTCCAACATGACCGTGCGCGAAAACCTGGAACTGGGCGCGTATCTGCGCAACGATAAAGCCGGAATCGCCGAGGACATCGAACACGCTCTGAATCTGTTCCCCCGTTTGCGGGAGCGGATCGCACAGAGTGCGGGAACGTTGTCCGGCGGTGAGCAGCAGATGCTGGCTATCGGGCGTGCGCTTCTAACCAAACCGAAGCTCCTGATGCTCGACGAACCATCGCTCGGACTCGCGCCGAATCTGGTGCGCGAGATTTTTCGTATCGTGCAGAAGATCAACGAGGAGGGAGTCGCAGTTCTTCTGGTCGAGCAGAACGCGAACCAGGCACTCGCGGTCGCGCACCGGGCATACGTTCTGGAGACCGGGGCGATCCATCTTTCCGGTATCGCTGCCGACCTACGCAACGATCCCCAGGTCCGCGCCGCGTATCTCGGAGAGGGGTAGTGCCACCCGAATTATTTACTGAGAGACTTCGCCTTTGCGATTTTGCGGAACACGACGCCGCCGGTCTGCTCGCGATATTCTCCGACCCGCTCACCGTGGAGTTCACTGAATGGGAACCATTCAAAACGATAGCCGACGCGGAATGGTTGATTGAGTGGGCGCGGACCGCGGCAGGGCAGGACCCGCGCACGGTGTTCGCATGGGCGATCCATTGGCGCGATGCGGAAAATACGCCCCTTTTAGGAATCGCGACGCTGACGATCCGCGATCTACCATTGGGTCAGGGTGACATCGGCTACATATTGGATCGTTCCGTGTGGGGACGCGGCGTCGCCACAGAAGCGGCACGTGCTTTGCTCGATTTCGCGTTCCGTCAGTTGCGACTACACCGGGTAACCGGCTCCTGTTGTCCGGAAAACATCGGGTCCGTCCGGGTGCTGGAGAAGATCGGCATGCGCCGCGAAGGCTGCCTCGTGAAAAACATCCGGGAAAAGGGGCAATGGCGCGATACGGTCATATTCGCCCTTCTGGAAAGCGAAGCGATCTCTGGATGCTGAGCTGGAAGGTTCTGCCCCGAATGGGTTAACGTCGGGAGTAAGCTCTGTCGAGCAGTTCGATAGGATGAACAACTTCCGGTGCCTTGCCGCCCGCCTTCGCCATCCCCTGCTCGATCCAGGCGAGACATCCGGGGTTGCCTGTGGCAACGACTTCCGCGCCGGTGGCGAGCAAATTGGCTACTTTATGCTCCAGTAAGGAACGCGCCATCTCCGGTTGCAGATAATTGTACACGCCCGCCGAACCACAACATAGATCCGAATCTACCGTTTCCACAAACGTCACGCCCGGAATCGCTTTCAACAATTGACGCGGGGCGTCGTAAATCTTCTGACCGTGTCGCAAGTGACACGCGTCGTGATAAGTCAGGCGGATAGGCAAGGCGGTTGGCATCGGGCGCAAGCCACCCGGCAATGCTGCCAGATATTCGCTGATGTCTTTTACTTTTGCGCAGAAAGAAGCGGCACGCGTCGCGAAGTGCGTATCGTGGGCAAGAAGATGCCCGTATCCTTTCATAAACGCGCCACAACCGGAGGAGTTGAGAATAACCGCGTCTACGTCCGGCAACCCCGCCCCGCCGCACACGGATTCATACGCTTCTATCGTGGTTTTCGCCATGCGCCGTGCGGCACTCAGTTTCCCTTGATGGCCGTGCAGTGCCCCGCAACACGGCTGCCCCTTCGGAGCGATAGTCTCGATGCCGTTCACCGCTAAAACCCGCACCGTCGCCGCATGAACCGGACCGTAGAGAACGCGCATCACGCATCCGGTGGCGAGCAATACTTTCCCGCGCCGCGCTCCGGTCGCGGGAGTAGATGTCGCAACATCGCGGCTTGCCACAGCAAAATCATCGGGGATCGGCATTTTTGTATCGGTCGGTAGCCCGACAAAACGAGCGACGGGTGCCGGGATCGCGCCTTTGGTGATTCGCCCCGCGACCAGTGCTGCTTTCATCCGTGCCGGGTTCGTTAAAAGAGCGAGCATTCCCTCGCGCAGAACGGTTTCGCCGACACCGCGCCGGGTTTCTCGCTCCTGTCGGTCGCGTATCTCTTCCAGCAGAATCCCATACGGCACCCCGGACGGACACGCGGTCTCGCAGGCGCGGCACCCGAGGCAACGATCCAGATGGTAGCCCGCCGAGCCGGAGCCGTCGTTGGAAAGAGGAAGTTTCCCTTCCGCCGCCTCGCGCATTAGAACGAGGCGACCACGGGGGCTATCGGCTTCATCGCCGGTTTCGCGGTAGGTAGGACAGGCAGGCAAGCAAAAGCCGCAGTGGACGCAGGAAAGCAGTCCCGCTTCGAGTTCGGTTGAGGTCATCGCAACGGCATTGTATCGCGCTATCCGTTCGCGACGGCGATCAGCGCGGCGACACACTCGGGGTCCCACTGGCTTCCGGCACCGCTCTGTAGCACCTTATGCGCCGCGTTCGGGGTCATGCCTTTTCGGTACGGGCGATTGTTGGTCATGGCGGCATAACTGGAGGAAACATTCAGGATACGCGCCATCAACGGAATGTCTTGCCCGACCAGACCCGCCGGATAGCCCGAACCGTTCCAGTTTTCGTGGTGGTACAAAATGGCTTCCACCGTGTCCACATCGTCCACAGTGGAACCCACAAGCATCGCGCCGATTTTCGGGTGCTGTTGCACCACGGCGAAGTCGGCGTCGGAAAGTTTTCCCGGCTGGCGCAGAATCCGTTCGTCAATGCCGACCTTGCCGACATCATGCAGGAGGGCGGCAATGTCCAGCGAACGTTTCTGCTGATCGTTGAGTCCGAATCGGTCGGCGATTCGGCGGCTGTAAATCAGCGTGTCCTCGCTCTGACGGCGGGTCATGCGATCTTTGCCGTCGATGGTGGCGATCAAGGTATCCATCATGCCGAACGAGTCAATGTTCTCGCGTAGCGACGCACGGACGCGTTCCGCCTCGCGAGAGTGACCGCCGGTCTGATCGGCGCGTTGTCGCTCCTCGGCGATGTCGTAGGCGGCAGACACGGACGCCGTGTCCTCCGGGAACAGCGCGTATCCGACCGCGATATGCAGCGGGATGGTATCCGCGCCGTCGGGCGAGCGCATTCCGATTCCGTCAACCACGGCGCGAAGGCGTAAAACATACGGTCCCATTTCGCTTGCCACCATTTGTGGCGCAATAATGCCGAACTCGTCGGGACCGATTCGCGCGAGAGTGTCATCCGTCCGGCAACAAACTGACAGTTCTTTTGCCATCCGAATCAACAAGTCATCCCCGACAGCACGACCGTAGGCTTCGTTGAAATACCGGAAGTTCTCCAGGTCTATGAGCAGGATCGCGAGCGACGGAAGGTTTTGTCCACCGACCATCGCCGCTTCCTGCAGTTTGCGGTGAAACGCCCGGTGATTCAATAGCCCGGTGAGCGGGTCGAAATCGGCACGGGTGATGGCATCCTGGAGGAGCCGCTCCCGCTCCAGTTCGAGTGCCTTGAACCCGGTAATATCGCGGGCGACGGTGACAATCTGTGTCGGCTTGCCACGGCTCCCGATGATCGGGGTCACGACGACATCCCACCAGATCGGTGTTCCCACGGCAGTCTTCGCGACGCCTTGGAACCGCTCGGTGCCGCCTTCCAACGCGGTGGTTAGAGCGCGGCGGGCGAATGAGCGGTAGTTCTCCTGAAAAAGAAGCGTCCACTCCGCGCCGATTAACGGTGCGAAATCGCTGATCGCCATCAACGTCTTGCCACTTTGATTGATATGAAGCAGACCGCCGTTCAAGTCGAGCGTCAAAATGCAGTCGGGACTGCTTCCGGTCAACCCTTGAAGGTGCTCTTCGCGCTCCCGAAGTGTGTTGAGGACATTTCGCTGGCTGGTAATATCTTCCGCGAATCCCAGTATCAGGCGCGGATTTCCGTTATTATCTCGTCCAAACACCGTTTCGCGTGTCTGAAACCAGCGAGTAGAGCCATCCTTATGTCTCTGCTGGTATTCAAACTCGATGCTAACGGCTCCGGACTGGAACTGCTGACGCTTTTCCTGATGCCGTTGTGCGTCCTCTGGCAACGTCAGTGCGGCAAGCTGCGCGGGAGACATTTGCTCCATTTCCGCGGGGTCGTAGCCGAGCGATGCGGCGACGTTACGATTCTTATAAACGTTCTGTCCGAGCGCGAGATCGTGCAGATAAACGATCCCCGGTGCGAGTTCGATTATCTGCTCGACGAGGTTTCGCCCTTCCTGGATCTCGATCATTTCCGCGTCCTGCTTGGTTACATCGCGCAAGCAAACGAACACGCCCTCGGAATGGGGAGTAACGAACACCGTATAACGGCGGTCGTCCGGATCGAAAGACATTTCAAATGTTTCCGGCGTGCCATCCCGCATCGAG